>RGEC01000085.1 GCA_009918425.1 Bacteroidota bacterium | reverse complement strand
CGGGGTAGCGCAGTCGGTTTTCAATGCCCGATTCCAGCGGGGCAGGCTGCTGAGGACCATTTTCGGGAATAAAAAACAGTGCACGGGTATGGTTCATAAAAATACCCAGGGTTTTGGGGGCTTTGTGCGGATGCATGGATGTGGATTAAACCACTAAAATACAACGCAGCAAAGGAGAAAGAGGTGATGGAGGTCAGTAGGGGAGTTTTAGTGCCCGAAGTCGGGAGACTTCGGGGAGCTGGGTCTCATATACTGAGTTTGCAGAAGCACATGGCGTTACCCTAACCGATCTGGAAAGGATACTGAAATAATGGTTGTAGAGCTGCATATACTGGGAATGCCCAAGCCATTTCCCAGGCTTTATGTTATTGACAGACCGCAGATCGGGGAACAGCTTCAATGGCAGTATCCGAACTCAAAGTTGGAAAAACTCCATTTTACGGCAACCATTGCCGACATTCTACCCCTTTTTGATGAATTCTACATCATTCTGTTATACAGAGTAGAAGTCATAGTTGAAATTTTGGCCCACAACACGTAAAAATAAATCATCACATACATGAACCTAAATCAACCGAGAGATTGTTTAGAAAAACGTAAAAGTAACAGCTAATTCCGTTGAATTAGAAGCCTCTTCACTGCGGTATGATTGCAATCCTTGATTATCAGACTTGACATGATATTTTTTACTGCTATCTGAGGAATAGTAGGCCTCCCAGTACCTCCAAATTGCCAGTAATTAATTCCGCGCTGGAGAGTCCCGACGCCTTGCACAAACTGGAATTTAAGGAACCCTAAAGGAGAAGTGTAAATGCATTTATGGTTTATACCATTGATTTTAATTGAGGAAGTACTATCTATTTTTACCCAAGTCCAGGAAATAATATGGTTAGAATTAGGCGTATAGTAAAATCGAAATGAATCACTTGAATTTAATGTAAAATCAAATATTTTAGTATAACCTGTGTCGTTAAACTTAATCCAAGTGCGTTGATTATCAGACTTGACATGATATTTTTTACTGCTATCTGAGGAATAGTAGGAATAATGGTCTATACCTTTTGACAATGAATCAAAAACTAAGCTGTCAACATAGTTTTTTATCTTGAAATATCCTGTGGAACCAATTGCAGTATTGTTTTGGACAAAATAGTTTGATTTGGATGGGTATTGAATTTGCCCATGCAAGTGCAAAGAAACTATCAAAAAAATAGCGCGGATAATTATATTTTTCATACTACTCTTTAGGATAAGTGTTTGTGATATATATGCTTGCTCCAACCGGGATTTCAAATCCATCTTTCAATTCAACATAATCTGTGGCTCTTAATACGGTATTTTGACCAACTGATAAATCTACAGTTCCACCTGACCCACCTAATGAAATAGATTTATAAATCCCTAATGGGTGGCCACCAAGTGTATAGCTTGTTTGAGAAAGATTAGTGTTTTTGTAAGTTAAAATTGGACGATAATAGCGAATATAATCTATCTCGTAATTAAAAGGGAACACAACAGTTGAATCTGGTGAACTTGGATTATCATTATACCCTGGTTGTGTGTTAATTCCTACTTCAATATCCATTGTATTAGGGATAAAGGGAATTTTTCCGGTGATAAATGATCTAAATTTATGTATATCTAATCCGTGCAATAATTCTTCCGGAAAATATGCCATATGAATTTGTTTGTTATCAATATACCATGTAACTGATCGTTTATTCACTTCAACGCCATATAAATGCCAAGCACTGTCTGAGGATGATCTAACATCATTTGTTCGGGCCCAATTCCACGTAGTGTCTTAGACGCCTATTTGTTGGATAAAACCGTCCAAAGAGTTTAGGTCTGTTTCTCATCTTTCGGCTGAGTTTTTTCAGGTATTTGGAACAAAAATGATGGTTTTAAAACCGAAGCAGATTCCGTTTTTAAAACCTGCCCCGGATCATTTTCGTTCATCAGATTATTCCTGGCGGGTTGCTCTCCAGCGTTGCCCGCTTCCGCTTGATCTGATGCGGCAAATTTAGTATTTTGGTATTGATTCCATTTCTCTTGTGGCGTAATTCTACCCAATTGGCCATGTTTTCGTTCGTAGTTATACCAATGCAGGTGCTTCGCAAACACTTGTTTTGCTTCATAATAGCCTGCAAATTCAAACCGTTCCACAACTTCAGTTTGCACTATGCTGTGGAAGGCTTCGATGTAGGAGTTTTCCTGTGGTGTGGCTATATGTGTAAACTCCTGTTTGGCCTCGGAGCTGGCTAAAAACTGTTTTACATCATTGGCAATAAATTGTGAGCCATTGTCATTGCGCATTGTAACGCCTTTTATGCCATAGTGCTGATTAATATTTCTAAAAATATTAATTACATCAATTTTACGAATACTGCGTTGCAGTATCTGAGCAATGGCTTTGCGGGTAAAAACATCCAATACGGTGAGCAAAAAATAATTGCGTTTTTCGCCGTGTATGTAAATATATTTAATGTCAAGGCAAATAAATTCCATTGGATATGCCGCTGCAATTTTGCGGTGTTTTACAAACTCGCGCTTACCACTGGTGCGTATTACTTTGCCCAAAAGCAGGTTGTTTTCATCCATCAAGCGGTACACTTTTTTGTGGTTAATAATGTAAAACATATCCCGCAAATCTGAGGTGATGTTGTGATAGCCATAACAGCAAAATTCCCGTTTTAAAGCCACTTTTATGTCTTCAATTACAGTTTCGTTACATATTTTGCTGCCATCCGTTTTAAAAGTGTGGGTGCTCGGTTTTGCCCCCCGTTTGCCCCCTGATGGCTGATAATAATAGCTACTTGGAGGCAGGCTTACCCAATTGCAAACCTCTTCAACACTGGCCGATATGTTGTACTTTTTTACCAATGCTATTTTTTCTTGAACTGGATAGGAGTTTTTTTTAAAAGCTCCGACTTTACCTCGATCTCTAAAGCCTGCTTGGCAATTATCTTTTTTAATCGTTCGTTTTCTTCCTCCAGTGCGCGTTTCTCAGGGTCCACGCGATAATATGAAGGCTTTAAACCATCATAGCCCTTGTCCAGATACTTCTTTTTCCATCGCTGATATAGCGATGGCGCCAGGTTGTACTTCCTGCAGGTTGCTGTTTGTCCCTCTCGCTGGCCTTCCTGCAATATTGCCAGGCGATCTTCGGGGCTGTAGGTTCTTCTTTGTCCCATTTTGCTGTAAAGTTATTCAGACCTAATTTATTTTCATAAATTTGTCCAACTTTACAGGGGTCTAAGACATAATGCTATCAGGATGTGGAAAAGACTCCAAAGGCACAACAACTAATACTCCCAATCCGACAGTAAGCAGGAAATTTAAATACAAGGTTACAGTATCGCCTGCTTTGGAGAACGGTAATACTATAACTGGTTATGATGTTTTTGCCTTAAATATTTATGGAATGGGTAATGCTGTAGATCCGTACGGATACTTCAACTTCAACGGAAGTTACGACTACAACGGATCGCTTCAAAATAGTCCCTTTTCAAGTTACCAGGATCCTAATGAATACGATGTTAAAACTGGAGGGATTATTACTCTTAGTTTTGGTATAATGAATCTAAAAAGTCTCGGATGTAAACAAGTAAAGGTAGAGTTTTACTTGGATGGTAAAATTTATAAGAATGTTGATCTGCCTGCAGGCATTGTATCGTACACTGCAACTCCTTCACCAACTTATGTATATTGTCCAGGTTCAGCTAATTCAAAAGGTGGTGGAACTGTTCAAATTACGGTACCATAGTGACATCTAGGATAAGCTGGATTACTTTAACTTTATAAATTGCTATATTAATACTGAGACCAGGGGGATAACCCGAATCATGATATAACGATAGGGGTACCAAAGGATGGGTTCCCTAAACACATGCACACATTTTAAGTTATAAACTGCGCACCGAGCTGCGCACTGGAATTAACCTTTTCTGATTATTAACAAAAAACATTACCTTTGAACTACGCAGTATCTGATAAAAGCGTTGTTCTTTGTAAGTTATTGATTTGCAGCAATAAAAAAAGCCCCCGCTTTCGCGGAGGCTGGTGGTTGCTTTAGCGGACCCGTAGGGATTCGAACCCCAAACCTTCTGATCCGTAGTCAGATGCTCTATCCAATTGAGCTACGGGTCCGTATGTCTTGAAGTCTTTGGAAGGAACTTCGACCTTTTATTTGAACCTCTCATCCAATTGAGTCCCGAAAAACTGCAAATCTGCGATTTGCTTATTTTTCGTGGATCCTCGAAATTCATGTGCCCTGCGGGCTTGAATTTCGGGACTACGGGTCCTCTCGTAAACAGGGGTGCAAAGATAAACAATCTTGGCAATAATATCAAGTAAAACCGACTTTAATGGTGCTATATTTGTTGCCATACCCGTGTCAGCCCTGCTGGAAATATGTGCCTATACGCCCGATGCGGCCATCGATGCCCTCCAAGCCGGCGCCGGCCGCGTGGAACTCTGCAGCCACCCCGAGTTTGATGGTATTTCACCACCGGAAAGTTGGTTTCGGAAAATTCCTGTGCAACTGCATGCAAAGCTGGCCGTGATGGTGCGCCCGCGCGGTGGCAGTTTTTGTATGTCTGTGAGCGAACTACACCAAATGGAACAGGAAATTATACGCCTGAGTACCCAACAACAGGCCGGGGCCCTGGTTTTTGGAATGCTGGCGCCGGACAACCAAATTGATGAGGCCGCCTGTCGGCGACTCATCACCGCCGCCCAAAACCTGCCCTGTGTTTTTCACCGTGCCTTCGAACTTGTACCCAACCCCGAAAAATCCCTGCAAACCCTCATCGGTCTGGGTTTCACGCGATTGCTTTGCGGCTTGCCTTTGCCTGAACTCATTTCCCTGAAAAATCAGGCTGCAGGCCTCATAAGCATTATGCCCGGGGGTGGTATTCGCGCTCACAATGTGCATCAATACCTGCAGGCCGGATTCACCGAAATACACAGCTCAGCCCGTAATAGCAGCATTCTGCCCGATCCGCAAGAACTACATAAAATCATCATTGCATGCCAAAACTGACCGCATTCTTTCTATCGTTTATTTACCTGATAACAGCTTCAGCCCAGCAGCCTGTAGTCATAAAGCCCAAAACCTGGTTGCTGCAGACCTTTCAACCCGGTCCGGGTAATACGCTTGCCTACAGCAGCGAGTGGCAGGAAGTTCCGTTTACTGCATCTATTAACGAACTCATTGATGCCGGCTATCGCTTCACGGATTCTTCCGGTAAACCTATTCAATCCAATGAAGTGGAAAACTACTATTGGCGTTATCGTGCCGAATTGCCCGAAATGTCAATCATTAACGGGTATAAAAATGTTGCCTTTCGCATATCCAACCCAGAGCCTGCCGCTGCCTACATTATTAATGGGCAACAAATCGGGCTGGGACAGTCTACACAGTTGCCTATCTTGAATATTCTTTCGTCATCAGCTCTGGCAGGCGAGTCTTCGCTGTTTATTGCGCAGTTGCCTTCGCTCAAGGATGCTGCCAGACTCTATTTACCATTATCCGGTAGCAACAAATGGCCGGCCGACAACGATACAGCCAACCCCAAAGGTTCTGTGGTTTTGCGCAAACCGCCCGTGCAATTTGGCTGGGACGTTGCACCCAGGCGGGTTTTGAACGGACTCGGCTCAGAACCTGAGTTCATCCCTTTTGACAATATGCTGGTGCTGGATGCCTATACGACCGTGGATTTTAAGGCAGACAATATAGCTACAATTAACGTGCACTGGGTAATCCGCGCCGATTCTGCCATAGAGGTTAGGCTAAAGGCCGTCATGAACGGTGTTTCTCTCGTAGACACGATTATCCGTATGTCAGCATTGCAACAGGAATACATTACGTCTTTTACCATCAATAATCCCATTTTCTGGCAACCCAATGGGAAGGGCCGGCAGCATCTTTACAAGCTAAACCTCAACGCCACGCACAGCCGCGACAGGTACAATAATGAAATCAGTATTGGTATCCGCGATATACAGCTACAGCGATTGGCAGACAAAAAAGGGGAGACATTTAGGTTTAAGGTAAATGGGAAGCCTGTTTTCATGAAAGGCGCAAATCTCATTCCCCAGCAAGGTTTTCACAGCGAAGCGCAACGCAAACAACTCTGGGAGGGTCCCAATAGTCTGCTTAAACAAATGGCCTATGCGGGTTATAACATGCTGAGGGTATGGGGCGGTGGTGGCCTGATGCCAAAATCCTTTTATGAGCAGTGTGATCAATACGGCATACTGGTTTGGCAGGACCTGATGTACAGCGGTACGGTGTATCCCTATAACGGCTTCTGGAAAAACAGGGCCCTGACCGAAGCAGTTTCTGTTTGGAAACAAACAAGGCAGCATCCCTGTATGGCATTGTATTGCGGAAACAACGAAATAGATGTGGCACTTAAACATTGGAACTGGGATAAAACCTATAGCTGGGATTCTGCAGATAATGTATTCATGCAGCAGCAATACAAAAGTATGTTCGAGGAGGATTTTCCCCGCATTTTTGAGGAGGCCGGGGCCAATTATCTGCCTTCAAGCCCGGTGAGCAATTGGGCGCCTGAAACTGAGATGGCAAGCGGCGATAACCACCTCTGGTATGTGTGGCATGGCGAGCGTCCATTGCAGGATTTTGATACCAAAATTCCCCGTTTTGCCAGCGAATACGGATTGCCTTCCTGGCCTTCGCTGGAATGCGTACGAAAACACTTTGGCGGAGACAAACCTGAAGTCCGCATGTTATCGTACAAAGGGCTTAAACTGCTAAATGGCTATATGGTGACGGAGTTTGGCGCTATGCCGAAAGATACCCTGGCCACCATTCTGCTATCGCAATACCTGCAGGCGCGTGCACTGGTTCGGGCATACCGTGCGCACAGCAACGATAGCAACTGCGGTGGAAGCCTCTACTGGCAAGCCAATGATATATGGCCGGGCATCACCTGGAGTACGGTAGATTTCATGGGCAATAAAAAAGCAGCATGGTATCCACTGAGCCGTGAGTTTGCCGGTAATGTCAACTCATTATTTCATCCTGAAATGGACAAAACTTACCTCAAACAGGTCAAATATACCGCGAAACGCAAGGGTGATTATCTAAACATCAAGGTTGGAAAAGAATGGCTAATGGGCTTGATGCTGCTGAAAGACGGCAAGTTGCTTGATATTCAGGGGAATGTGGCAGATCTCTCGCCGGGGTTAACCTACAAGGTTCTTTTGCCCAAAAATACCGGAGAAATACAAATTGCCACAGCCTGGAGTCTGCTTAACAATCAAGGCTTTTTGCTGAAATGAGTGGCAAAATTCACCTTCATTACTTTCAGTCGTGCCATGTCTGCGGGCAATCGCTCTAAGAAATCATTATAGTTGCCGCCCGGGCCGGTCCACAATACTTCTGAAAGTGCTGCAGCTCGGGGCCATACCATGTATTCCACATGCCGTGGTGATTCCATATACTCTGTCCATACATTTCCCTGTGCCCCGAGTATGCGATGCGCCAGGCTGCTGTCGAAACCTGCCGGAACAGGGCGGTAATTATACACATGCTGCAGGGAATTGTAGCCACCAATGGCAATGGGTTCGGTGCTGTCCTTACTCTGGTAATGATCAAAATAACAGGGTTTCCCGGGTGTCATAATGGCGTTATGTCCCATTTTAGCGGCCATTTCGCCACCTTCAATGCCTCTCCAGCTCATTACCGTGGCGTTGGGGGCCAGACCGCCCTCCAGTATTTCATCCCAGCCAATGATTTGTCTACCCTGTTGGTTCAGCCATTTTTCCATGTGCTGCACAAACCAGCTTTGCAGTTCGTGTTCATCTTTCAGGCCATTGTCTTTCATGCGTTTCTGGCATTTTTCGCAGGATTTCCATCGTGTTTTGGGGCACTCATCGCCACCGATGTGAATGTATTGGGAGGGAAACAGGCTTATCACTTCCGTTAAAACATCCTTTAAAAACGCAATGGTACTGTCATTGCCCGCACAATACACATCATCAAAAACGCCCCAGCCTTTGGCCACTTCAAATGGTCCGCCGGTACAGCTGTATTGCGGGTATGCGGACAAAGCAGCCAGAGAATGTCCGGGCATTTCAATTTCCGGAATGACGGTGATGTATTTCAGTTTGGCATATTCTACCACAAACCTTATCTGTTCCTGGGTGTAAAAGCCTCCGTAGTAGCTTGAGTCAAATCGCTGCTCGGCATACCGTCCTATTTGGCTGCCATTTCGCCATGCCCCGATTTCGGTAAGTTTTGGGTATTTTTTAATTTCAATGCGCCAGCCCTGGTCTTCGGTGAGATGCCAGTGAAAAACATTGTATTTGTGCATGGCCATGGCATCAATGTATTTCAGAATGAAATCCAGGCCAAAGAAGTGCCTGCAAACATCCAGATGTAGCCCCCGATAGGCAAATGCCGGCTGATCTTCAATGTTTACGCAAGGGATGGAAACCTCCGCAGGTCTGTTGATGAAATAATCTGCAGGCAACAGCTGCATCAGGGTGGTAATGGCCCTCTTAACCCCTGTGTCGGTGTAGGCTTTAATTTGTATTTGTTTTGGACTTACCGATAGTTGATAGTATTCGGAGTTATAAGCATTTGTTTTAGGCAATGCAGAAATAACAATATCGGCCTTACCCGGTTTTTCGTTTTTGTTGTTTCGGGTGATGCCGCGTAGCCAAAGCGCACACGGCTTATCGGAAAATACTGCAGGGCAGTGATAGGAAACATTCTTTTTCCAGATAAAATTACCG
>RGEC01000084.1 GCA_009918425.1 Bacteroidota bacterium | reverse complement strand
CCCTGCCAATGGTTCTCCGGTGACTGTACCTTCTCAGGATATGATTCTGGGACTGTACTACATCACCAAAGAACGTGTAGGTACCAAGCAACACCCCGTGAAAGGCGAAGGTCTTACTTTCTATGCTGCCGAAGAAGCAATTATAGCCTATAATGAAGGTAGGGTAGATCTGCACGCTAAGGTTAAATGTCGTGTTCGCGTGAAAGAAAATGAAGAACTGATCTGGAAAGTGATTGATACATCCATGGGACGTATACTCTTTAACCAGGTAGTTCCTGAAGAATATGGCTACATCAATGAACTGCTTAAGAAGAAGAATCTCCGTGATATCATCTCAGGCATGATTCGCGTGGCCGGTGTAGCTAAAGCTGCAAACTTCCTGGATGCAATCAAAGGACTTGGATTCCATTATGCTTTCCGCGGTGGACTTAGCTTTAACATGAGCTATGTAAAAATCCCTGATGAGAAAGATCATTTGGTTAACAAGGCTTATGATGAGGTTCAGGAAATTCAGTCTAACGCTGACATGGGTTTCATTACCAACAACGAACGATATAACCAGGTAATTGACCTTTGGACACGTGTAAACAATCAGCTCGCACGTGTACTTATTAAGGAACTGAGTTCAGATGATCAGGGCTTCAACCCGATTTTCATGATGCTGGATTCCGGTGCCCGTGGTTCTAACGAGCAGATTCGTCAGCTCGGAGGTATGCGCGGTCTGATGGCTAAGCCTCAGAAGAGCAGCGGCGGTGGAACAGGCGATACCATTGAAAACCCGATTATTTCAAACTTCAAAGAAGGTTTGAATGTACTGGAATACTTTATTTCTACCCACGGTGCCCGTAAAGGTCTTGCGGATACAGCTTTGAAAACGGCTGATGCAGGTTACCTTACACGTCGTTTACATGACGTTGCCCAGGACGTGGTAATTACTGAGCCGGATTGTGGTACCCTCAGAGGTATTGCAATGTCTGCCATCATCAATAATGATGAGGTTGCGGAAAGTTTGAACGAACGTATTCTGGGTCGCTGTCTGGTTGACGATGTAATCGATCCTGCTAACGGTGAAATTTTGGGTAAAGGGGGTCAGGAAGTAACCGAAAAAATGGCTGCTGCTATCGATGCCGCAGGCATTGAAGAGGTGGAAATACGCAGTGTTCTTACTTGCGAAACCCTTACCGGTGTTTGTGCTAAGTGCTACGGTCGTAACCTGGCCACAGGTCGCATGGTGCAGATTGGTGAAGCGGTGGGTGTAATTGCCGCCCAGTCTATCGGCGAACCCGGAACTCAGCTTACTCTGCGTACATTCCACACCGGTGGTGCCGCGATGAACATTGCTGCCGAAAACACGCTCGAAACAAAATACGAGGGTGTTGTTAATTTTGACAGCATGCGTACCGTCTCTAAAGAAATAACCGATGATGAATCCGGAAAGAAAAAGAAGGTGGATATCGTTCTTGGCAGAAGTGGTGAGATCAGAATACTGGATGCCCGCAACAATAACGTAATCACCAGCTACAATGTGCCTTATGGTGCACAGCTGATGGTGAAAGAAGGCGTCACCGTGAAAAAAGGCGATAAACTTTGTACCTGGGATCCTTTCAATACACTTATTATATCGGATATTGATGGAACTGTTAAATATGACAACATCGTTGAAGGCGTTAATATGCGAGAAGAAGGTGATGAACAAACAGGCCTGAGTGAACTCGTAATTGTTGAAAGTAAAGACAGAACTGTGGTTCCTGTAATTGCAGTTGACGGGAAAGGTGATTTGAACAAACACTTCAATATGCCTGTAGGTTCAATTCTGGTGGCTAAAGATGGATCTGCTGTTAAGGCGGGAGACATCCTCGCTAAGATTCCAAGAAGTGCAACCCGTACCCGTGACATTACCGGTGGTCTTCCCCGTGTTACAGAATTGTTCGAAGCACGTAACCCTTCTAACCCTGCAGTAGTTAGCGAAATTGACGGGGTGGTGGAATACGGCGTGAGCAAGCGTGGTAATCAGGAAATTATCGTTACCAGCAAGGATGGGGAGCAAAAGCACTATCAGGTTGCGTTGAGTAAGCACATTCTTGTACATGATGGTGACTTTGTTCGTGCCGGACAGCCACTTAGCGATGGTGCAATTACGCCTCAGGATATTCTTCGCATTGAAGGACCCGGTGCCGTGCAGCGCTATGTGCTGAATGGCATCCAGGAAGTTTATCGTTTGCAGGGTGTGAAAATCAATGACAAGCATATTGAGACTATCGTTAGGCAGATGATGCAGAAGATGGAAGTGAATGATCCCGGCGATACCCGATTCCTAGAAGGCGAAATCACCGACAGATGGAACCTTCAGTCTGAGAATGACTGGATCTGGGATAAGAAAGTGGTAACCGATGCCGGTGAAAGTGAAAATATGCACCCCGGACAAATCGTAAGCCTTAAAGATCTGAGACAGGAAAACAGCGGATTGCGACGTCAGGATAAGAAACTGGTGGAATTCCGCGATGCTGTTTCTGCAACAGCTCAGCCTGTACTTATGGGTATCACCAAGGCTTCATTGGGAACCCAAAGCTTCATGAGCGCCGCATCGTTCCAGGAAACTACCAAAGTGCTCAACGAAGCTGCCATTTCCGGTAAAGTTGATGAACTGAAAGGACTCAAGGAAAATGTAATCGTAGGTCATCTCATTCCTGCCGGTACCGGTATGCGTAACTGGGACAACGTGATCACAGGTTCGAAAGAAGAGTATGATCGTTTGATGGCATCCAAAATGGAAGCCGAATCGGAAGAGGCATAATTTTCATTAAACAACGAAAAGCCGGTCGTAATGGCCGGCTTTTTTTATGCAATAACATTATTGTCGGAAAATTGCTGAGCCATATACATGCTCGCATACAGACCATTAAGTTCCATAAGTTCGTTGTGTGTACCCTCCTCACATTTCACACCACTTTTCATATATAAGATACGGTCAGCATGCCTTATGGTACTCAACCTGTGCGCAATTACCACGGCAGTTCGATTGTTAAGCAATTGCAGAATGGCCTTTTGAATTAAAAGTTCTGTTTCGCTGTCAATATTGCTGGTGGCCTCATCCAAAATGATGATTTCCGGTTTGCAGGCAAGTGCCCTTATAAAGCTGATGAGCTGTCTCTGGCCCAGGCTCAGAGACATGCCTCTTTCCATTACATTAAAATCAAATTTGCCGGGTAAATGATCTATGAAATCGTATGCTCCTATCATTCGGGCGGATTCTGCAATCTCTTCATCGCTGATTTCTGCATTTTTAAGGCGTATATTGTCTGAAATACTGCCGCTAAAGAGAAAAACATCCTGAAGAACAGACACAATTCTCTTCCTTAAAATTTCAAGATTATAGGATTCAATTTCGATGCCATCTATGTATATTTTTCCTCGCTGGTGTTGGTAAAAACGCGATAGCAGACCGATGACTGTGGTTTTGCCGCTGCCTGTATGCCCTACAATGGCGAAGGTTTCTCCGGGTTTTACAGTGAATGATAAATCGCGGATTACCCAGTTGTCATCTTCATAGGCAAACCAAACATTTTCAAAACGAATTTCTCCGTTTAATTTGTCGGGTATAATATTTCCGGTAGTTTCGGTATTTTCGGCATTATCCAGCAGTTCAAAAATTCTTTCTGCAGCCACCATGCCCATTTGTATGTTGTTGAAGCGGTCGGCAATGGCGCGAACGGGACGAAAGAAAAGGTTTACAAACATGATAAAAGCAGTCAGTTCTCCGGGTTGAATGCTGTTTTTCATAATACCCCCGGTACCATACAACAGAATGATGGCAAGGGTAACAGCTACAAGAAATTCAACTATGGGAAAGAATACTGCGTAGTAAAAAATACCCCGTATATGTGCATCTCTGTGCGAAGCATTTATCTTATTGAATTTGGAGAATTCCTTCTCCTGACGGTTAAATAACTGTACGATATGCATGCCGGTAACATGCTCCTGAATGAATGAATTGAGTCTGGAAACTTCATTTCGAACCTGCTGAAAACTGTCTCGAACGCCTTTCCGGAAAAAATTGGCTGCCCACAATAAAAAGGGAAGTACCAAAAGGGTTAAAAGGGTTAATTTCCAGCTAATAATGAACATACATACCAGTATGATTACAATCTGAAAAGCGTCTCCGGCTATGGTTATGAGCCCTGCAGAGAAAAGTTCGGTTACAGTTTCAATATCACTGATGGTTCGGGTGACAGATGTGCCTACCGGTGTTTTGTCGAAGAAGCTTTGTCGTAGATATAACAAGTGTTTATAGGTGTAATTGCGCATACGCAGGATTACATCTTGTCCTATTTTTTCAGATAACCAGCTGTTTAGAAAACCCAGAAAAGTTTGGGTAATCAGAAGTGACAAAATTAGCAGGCACCACAATCCAAGACCTTCTGATGTGCCTTTCATAACATATTGATCTATGGCATGGCTGTAAAAATTAGGTTGAATGGCAGAAAGACAACTCTGGGTGAGTGTTAAGATAATGGCACCGTAAAAAGTTCCCCGTTTCGGGAGCGCCAGTTTCATAATGCGTCCCAGCAGACCTGGATTGAATTTTTTCGGGCTTTTCACGGTTAGGAGTTCTGCAAAGGTAGGGCACTGAATTTGTGTAAAACTTTATTTTGCAAACCACTTGCACACCTTTTTTCAGCCATTGTAATATTGCACTATGGCCATGCATATCGCAATAGCGGGAAATATAGGAGCAGGAAAGACAACTTTAACGCATTTACTAGCCAAGCACTATGACTGGGAAATGCAGCTGGAAGATATGGATGATAACCCATATATATCGGACTTTTATGAGGATATGCAACGCTGGAGCTTCAATCTTCAGGTGTATTTTCTCAATACACGCTGGAAGCATATTCAGGATATCCGCAAGGGTAAAAAAACGGTAATTCAAGACAGAACCATTTATGAAGACGCGCATATTTTTGCGCCAAACCTGCATGCTATGGGTCTTATGAGTACCCGGGACTACGAAAATTATAATGCGCTTTTCGAGAATATCAGTCAGCAGATTACACCCCCGGATTTACTGATTTACCTTAGGGCCGGAATTCCAAAGCTTGTACATCAAATTCAGATGCGGGGCCGCGATTATGAGGATGCCATCCGATTGGATTATTTGAAAAGACTTAATGAGCGATATGAGGCATGGATCAGTGAGTATAAGGGCAAATTGCTGGTTTTCAATGTAGATGATATGGATTTTTCAGACAATCCGGATCATGCGGCACAAATTATTCAGCAAGTAGAAAGCACCTTAAACGGGCTTTTCTGATGCCTTTAAATAAGGGTACGGATTATGTATTTGCAGCCCGTCTTGAACAAATGAAACGCTGTTATGGCATGTCGATGCAGGAGTTTCTGGAACATAATCTAGGTTGGTATTTATCGGCTACGGAATTACGGTTTTTACGACCGCTTAAAATGGGCGATTATATGGATGTGCAGACATGCATTGTTGAAATGGGAACTGCTTCCGTTCGGGTTGAGTTTAATATTCTGTTTTCCGCTGATGGCAAAATCAGTTGCAAAGGCTGGGCAGAATATGTAATGGTGGATTTAAAATCCGGCAGACCCAAACCGATTCCTGACTGGATTATACAGCGGTATTCGCTACCCGACGATCCAATTTCGTAACTTTGCGCTATGTCCTTTTTATACCCGGTGTTTTTATCAGCACTTTTATTGGTGCTTATTCCACTGCTGGTACATCTTTTTCGCTTCAGAAAACATCGGGTAATACGCTTTACCCGGGTTCGCTTGCTCAAGGAAGTGGAAATAGAAACAAAAAATCAAAATAAGCTTAAGCATCTGATAACCTTGGCGTGCAGAATGCTGGCAGTAGCCTGTATGGTGCTGGCGTTTGCGATTCCTGCCTGCCATAAGCAAAACATTCAGGGGACCGGAAAAACGCGGGTAAGTATTTTTATTGACAACTCATACAGCATGGATAATGGTCGTGACGGACAGATTATGCTGGAAACAGCTAAGCAGCGGGCCAGGGAAATTGTGAAGTCTTACGGAAATAACGGAGAGTTCCAAGTTCGGTCACAACAATCTGCAGGCTCTCAATTGCGATTTGTATCAGCTGCAGAAGCTGTTTCCTATATTGATGCGTTGAAAATTCAATCGGGATCTGTTGCGCTATCTGCACTTCTGGTAGATATTTCAGATGATCTGAAACAAGAAGGCAACAGTCATGCGGCTTTTATTATTTCCGACTTTCAGTCAGGGTTTGCAGGTGAGCCTAAGGCCATAGCCGAATTGCGGGGGGTATCTGTTACGTTCGTAAAAATCACTTCTGATAAAAGAGAAAATATAAGCATTGATTCAGCGTGGCTGCAAAAGCCCTATCTGATGCCGGGCGAAAAAAATACCATTCAATTCAAAATAACCAATTATACCAAAGAACCACTTGAGGATTTTCCGGTAAAATTTTATACTGAAACCGGCTTGATGGGTACAGGAAGAATTACTGTGCTTCCTGAAAATGCTGCAGTTTCTTCCATTGAGTTTATGGTAGAAAATAAACCAGCCAATATGGGTAAGCTGGTTATTGAGGATCCCGGTGCTGCTTTTGATAATGTATTATATGTGAATGTAAGCAGCAGCGCAGCCCGCAGTGTGGGTGTGAGTGCATCCAATCGTTTTGTTGAGAAGGTTATCGAATCTCAGCCTTTTTTACAAAAGAAATCCGACATTGGGCCATTTGCCGGTCGGCCGGCTAAAAACCGCGACGCATATATTTGGGTATTTTTTCACATCTCCATTTACCGAAGAAGGTGGGAACCTGGTGAAGAGCCCCTTGTTTTTACCGTTGCTTACCCAGGCTATGATAGCGGGCAACCCCGGACCGCCCTTGTATGGAATCTGTAAGTCCAGGTCTGTTTTGCCGATAGAAAATTTGAAGAAATTAACAGAAAAGCCCCCAGTGCTAAAAAGCGAAGGTTGGGAAGGTATGGCCGAAATGAGCCCTTCAGGTGGAGGAATAGGTGTATATCTGGGTTCTCAGCCCGAAAAAGCAGGCAACTACAAGCTATTGGAAAATGGCAGTAATCGCTTACTCGCAAATGTGGCCGTGAATGACAACAGGCTGGAGAGTAATCCCAATATGGCCTCTGAAGATGTCATGAAAGCCTGGACTACTTCAAACAATATCGCATGGATGCAGGGCGACAATGCAATTGCAGCCTTCCAGGCCAAAATATCAGACACTACAAAATGGCGCTTGTTTATTTGGCTCGCTGCTGTTTTTTTCGCAATGGAAGTTTTGGTTCTTGTATTTTGGGATTTACGGTTCAATAAAATTACTAAAAGGCAGTTAACATGACAAGTATTTTAATAAGGTCGGCACAAATTATAGATCCCGATTCTGTTTACCACGGGAAGCAAACAGATATCTACATTAAAGACGGCATCATCGAGTCTATGGGTTCAGATCTGGGTGTTTCCGCCGACACTGAGATTAACGCCAGCGGGCAGATTGCAAATACAGGCTGGCTCGACATTCTATCTTACTGCGGAGAACCCGGAGAAGAATGGAAGGAAGACCTTAAAAGTCTTTCCGCCGCCGCACAAGCCGGTGGATTTACTCACGTTGCAGTTTTGGCTGGCAATCATCCACTGCCGGATCATGCCGCCGCGATCTCGTCTATCCGAAAATCAGGGGAAGATTTGCCTGTACATATTTTACCGCTGGGGAATATAACCCGCGATGCAAAAGGTCAGGAGATGGCCGAACTGAATGATATGGTAAAGGCCGGGGCAATAGGTTTCAGCGATGGAGATAATGCTATTTCTGATACAGGGCTTATTTCTCGCCTGATGGAATATACATCCGGTTTTAAAACCCCAATTTTATATTTCCCTTACGATAAGAAACTGGCACCCGGAGGCAGAATGCATGAAGGGGTGGTAAGTACATCTCTGGGTTTGAAAGGTATGCCGTCTGTGAGTGAAAGCGCAGCGCTGGAAAGGATTCTGCAAATTGCAGCCTGGCTGAAAGCACCTGTGCGCGTAGTGCGTGTGAGCAGTGCTGAAACAGTAGATGCAATCAGAAAAGCCAAGGCCGCCGGTACAGACGTGAAAGCTGCTGTGCCGGCTCTTAATTTGTTGTTTACCGATGAGCATCTGGAAACATTCAACGAAAACCATAAAGTGCTTCCGCCGTATCGTACTGAAAAGGACAGAACAGCGCTGTGGCAAGGTCTTTCAGATGGTACTATTGATGCGGTAATGAGCAATCACCATGCGCAGGATATTGAAAACAAAGCCGTGGAATTTGAATACGCCGGCTGGGGTGCATCTTCTGTTCAAACTGTGTTGCAGGCTATGACAGGCGGTGGAAGACCTGATTTAAATTTAATAGCTTCTGCACTTTCATCCGGTCCGCGTAAACTTATGGGGCTTCCCAAGGTAAGCCTAAATATCGGGCAGCCCGCGGATATAACCCTGTACAGCCCAACGGCAGAGTGGGTTTTTGAACCTTCTTTGAATTATAGTAAGGGTGTAAACCAGCCATTGCTGGGGAAAACGCTCAAAGGCTTGGTAATGGGAACTGTAAAGGCCGGGGTATGGTTTGTCAATAGAGCTGCAGTTAAAAATATCTGACAGCCTGATTACTGCGCGTCTACCAAAAATCATCGAACGCAATCAGTTACAAGAAGCGATCGTCGTCAACGCCAGTGGAAAACTGGTAGCGAGTAGCAACACAAAGCTGACTCGGCTGCTTCCCGAGCTACCAACTCCCTCGATGCTGGCGCGTGCGCACTCATCCGAGGG
>RGEC01000083.1 GCA_009918425.1 Bacteroidota bacterium | reverse complement strand
CTAGATTTTCCTGCGGCTTGGTGAAGAATGGTGCGTTTCTCTGCTTTTCCGAGGCGCTCGTATAAAGGAATACGAGATTTATCTGAGGAGCCTTTGGAGATTTTGATTACACAGGTTCCAGAGCCGTTAAACAATCAGATTTGTTTGACCTTGCATCCATAACCAAAGTGGCAGCTACTACATTATCTGTGATGAAACTTTACGAATCCAGACAGATTAAGCTGGACGCCCATTTACACACATATTTACCCGAGCTTAAAAAAAGCAACAAGTCAAAAATTACCATAAAACAACTTTTGACCCACAGTGCAGGACTTCAGTCATTCATTCCATTTTATAAAGACGCAGCAAATATACCCGGCCTGTTCAGCAGTAAACCCGATGACAATCATACCCTTCAGGTAGCAGAATCTATGTGGATGCGGGAATCCTTCACCGACACCATCTGGCAAAAAATCATAGCCTCCGATGTAAAGAACCCAGGTGAATTTCTATATAGTGATCTCGGCTTTATCATTTTAGGGAAAATAGTAGAAAGGATATCAGGAATGACAGTTGCCAGATTTGCACAAACCCATTTCTATGAGCCGATGCGGTTAAAACGCACGCTGTTCAAACCTTATGAACGGTTCTACAATACTGAAATTGCACCTACAACTGAAGATAATTATTTCAGGCAACAGCGTATTCAAGGATTTGTGCATGACCCAACAGCAGCCATGCTTGGAGGTGTTGCCGGTCACGCGGGATTATTTTCCAATGCTACTGAACTCGGTAAAATATTTCAAATGCTGAATAATGGCGGACAACTCAACGGGAAACGATACCTGAAAACGGCAACTGTAGCCTTTTTTGCAGCTGCGCAGAAAGGTACTTACAGGGGACTTGGATTTGATAAACCCAATGGACAAATAGGGGCTAAGGCCAATGTTTCGGCCAAAGTACCCGTTACCTTATTTGGTCATAGCGGGTTTACGGGCAACTGGGCCTGGGCAGATCCCGGGAATAAACTTGTTTTTATTTTTCTGAGCAATAGAACGTATCCAGATGAAAATAATAAAAAACTGATTCAGGAAAACGTGCGCACCAAAGCCATAGAAATTGTTTATTCTGCACTTAAGCCCTAAGAAAGTCCTCGGGTTTTAATCCGCCCAGATTACCGCTGCTCATTAGCAGAATTACATTTTTTCGACCGTTATCCCAAGCTTCATTCACTGCATTTTGGAGAGCCTCGGGTTGATTAAACTCGGTACACTCCCCTATTTGAGCAGAAATGTAACCATATTCAGGAACAGGCATTCTTTTTAACTCAAAGACATGGGGGTCATACAACACAAATGCGTGATTGGCAGGCGAGAGAGTATCGCGATATCCGGGAAGAAAATCAGGCTGCAGGCTGCTGTATGTATGTAGTTCAAAAACAGCAATAAGATTATCATTGGGGTATTGCTCACGAACAGCCTGAACAGTGGCTTTTACCTTGCTGGGGGCATGAGCAAAATCGCGGTAAACGACCGCTGATTCCGATTCAAATACCTTTTCAAGCCGTTTGGCTGTTCCGGTAAATGACTGCATAGCTGTCCAGAAACTATGGGAATCTATTCCAAGTTCAGCTGCCAGCAATGCTACACCGGCAGCGTTTTGTAGATTATGCCGGCCGAAAATTGACAATGGATAATCGCTGTCATTTACATGTACAGTGCAGCCCTCTGCACTAGATATGAATGACGGCTCACGGTATGCCTGATTTGAAAATTGACTTTGTTGGGCAAGTTTCGCCAGATCCGGATCGCCGGCATACCAAAACCAGCGGGCATCGGGTTGCAGGGTTTTCAGAAAAATATCAAACTGCGAAACATAATTATCAAACGTTGGAAAAACATTCACATGATCCCAGGCTACCCCTGTAAGCATAGCCAGGTGAGGCTTGTATACATGAAATTTTGGAACAGGATGCAAGGCGGAGGTAAGATATTCATCGCCTTCAATAATCATTAAGGGTGCATCACTCAGTTTTACCATCCTCTCAAACCCTGATAATTGCGAGCCCACCAAATAATCAAAATCCAGTCCGCAGACCTTTAGCACATGCATAAGCATGGCTGTAGAGGTGGTTTTTCCATGGCTTCCCCCAATAACAATTCGTTTTTTATTTTGGGCGTGTCTGTAAACGAATTCAGGAAAGGAATAAATGGGCAATCCCAGCTGCTGAGCCTTGATTAATTCAGGATTGTCGGCACGTGCGTGCATACCCAGTATGATACCGTCAAGTTGATCATGAACCTTTTCGGGAAACCATCCACACCGAGCAGGCAAGAGTCCCGCAGCCTCAAGCCTGCTTTTTGCAGGATCAAATATTTCATCGTCGCTGCCTGTAACATGATGCCCGTGTGCCTGCAGTTCCAGGGCCATATTGTGCATCACGGCGCCGCCTATGGCGATGACATGATAGGATTGGGTTTTATTTTCCATATCAACATCAAAACTACACGCAATCAGAATTGAGGAAGATGATGGAGTTATACACAATGGTTGATGACTTAAAATTACTTTATATAAAATAAGAAACCAAAACCGTAAGATCAGGGTTTGATAGACACAGAAAATCCATAATAAATTACTTACTTTTGCGGTACTTTTAAAGCATTTATGAAAGTTCTGGTATGCATGAGTGTGGTGCCTGATACCACCACAAAAATCACCTTCACAGATAACGACACATCTTTCAATGCGCAAGGTGTTCAGTTCATCATGAATCCTTATGATGAGCTTGCTTTGACTAAAGCACTGGACATAGCCGAGCCTTCAGGCGGAACAGTTACCATTCTGCATGTTGGCCCTGCCGATGCAGAACCGGCTATTCGCAAAGCGCTGAGCATGGGAGCCACGGATGCTGTTCGCATCAATGCAGTACCCACCGATTCTCAGTTTGTGGCTGAACAGATTGCATCTTACGCTAAAGATAAAGGTTTTGATTTCATCCTCACCGGTCGCGAAAGCATCGATTACAATGGTGGTGCCGTTTGCGGGCTGCTGGGTGCCTTGCTGAATATTCCAAGCGTTAATGTGATTACCCAGTTGAATATTTCAGGGCAAACCGCCAGCATTGAAAGGGATATCGATGGTGGCAGAGAAACCCTGAGTTGTTCACTGCCTTTTGTGGCAAGTGCGCAAAAAGATTTGTGTGAGCCCCGTATACCGAACATGCGCGGAATCATGGCAGCAAGAACAAAGCCCCTACAGGTGGTAGAACCCGCAACTTCACAAAACCATGTTGCCTACTCCCGTTTTGAATTACCACAGCCCAAGCAGGGTGTGAGAATGATCAGTGCGGAAAACCCGGAAGAACTGTTACATTTGTTAAGAAACGAAGCCAAAGTAATTTAATACCAAGTCTGATATGTCAGTTATAGTATTTGCGGAAACCCGCGATCAACAATACAAAAAATCTACACTGGAAGCCGTTTCCTACGGAAAAGAAGTTGCTCAGAAAACAGGTGGTAAGGTTATTGCCGTGAGTATGGGTAGTGCAGCAGACCCATCAATTCTTGGAAATTATGGCGCCGATGAAGCTGTAACCCTTCATGGCACTGAATTTTCCGCCTTCAGTCCCGAAGTTTATGCAGCGGGTTTTGCTGAAGTTTGCAAGGCTCATGGTGGAAAAACCATCATCATTTCCAACACATATAGCGGAAAAAGCATGGCCGGTCGGGTGGCTGTTTTACTTCAGGCAGCACTGGCAACCAATGTGGTTGACTATCCGGATACATCTTCAGGTTTTCGGGTAAAAAGGGGTGTATTCAGTGGAAAAGCTTTTGCCTATGTAAATATGCAGTCTGATGTAAAGGTGATTGCGATTACCCCTAACTCTGTAGAAATTAAAACATATGGTGGCAGCGCCGCGGTATCAGCGCATCAACCTTCAGGACTACCCTCTTCATCTTCTCGTATAGAAAGCACACAGACCGTAAGCGGTAAAGTTCCTCTCACGGAGGCTGAAATTGTGGTTTCCGCCGGGCGTGGTATGAAAGGTCCTGAGAACTGGCACATGGTAGAAGAGCTTGCTACTGCTCTGGGAGCTGCTACGGCGTGTTCAAAACCCGTTAGCGACATGCACTGGCGTCCGCACAGCGAGCACGTTGGGCAGACTGGAATCACCATCAAACCCAATTTGTACATTGCCATCGGTATCAGTGGGGCAATTCAGCACCTGGCGGGGGTTAGCAGCAGCAAGGTTATTGTGGTTATCAACAAAGATGCCGAAGCTCCGTTTTTCAAAGCTGCAGATTACGGTATAGTCGGTGATGCTTTTGAGGTATTACCCAAACTAATTCAGGCAGCAAAGGCAACAGCAGCAAGCTAAACCATGAGTTCCAAATTAGCCCTAAATATTGTCTCCATTTTACCAGCACACTCACATGGTGCCTACACACTTGTGCTGGGTGAAGAATGTTGAGGTGGAAGAAGTAATGATTACCGATTTGCAGGAAGGAATCTTCTTTTCAAAAATAAGGTGCAAAAAAGCTTTTGATTCATTTGAACTTGACAGCAGAACCAGTGACGCCATTGCCCTGGCAGTAAAATTTCGCTGCCCGATTTATGTTGACCCGAAAATAATGGATGAAGCAGCGTACGAAGGCGATAATACAGAAGCAGAATCAGACAGCCCGGGAAGAATGGCACACGAAGAACTGATACCCGGATCTAAAACGCATGCCGGACTTGAGGAACATAGCATGGAAGAACTGGAAGCCATGCTGGAAGACGCTATACGCGATGAAGATTATACCCGAGCCGCCAAAATCAGGGATGAAATTAAAAAAAGGTCTGCATAACGCTTTTTTTATAGCCGGAATCATTCTATTCTGCCCCGGTTTTATTAGTAAATGGACTTTACCCGGCAAAAAACTTCATGGAGTATGGCAATACAGAGCAATTTTCAAAAATGGCATAAATATTCTTACTCCTGATAAGGATGACACCATGCTTATCGACACAAAAAAATCAATCTTCCATTATTCCATTAAATCGCTTAACAAGAACCTTGGCGGCACTTTTCAGCTCATATCATCACCCCTGGACAGTTCTCCCTATAAGAAGAGTCTGATGTTTCATTACAAGCCTTCCGGCAGCATCCGCAGATTCCATATCATGCTGCTCTCAAACGACAGTTTTATCATTCGTGAAGGCAAAACTTCTTTCCATTACAGCAAAAGAAAACCATGATAATGTATTTGTACCAGGGTTTATGGGTATCCGGTGAGGAACCTCAGCTGGCTTTGAGTTCAAGATCTTATCGCTACGGAGACGGTTTTTTTGAAAGTATGCGGTTTGAGCAGGATTGTATTCAGCATGCAGAACTGCATGATTCCAGAATCCGAAAATCGGCATTGCTCCTTAAAATGAATATTCCTAATGATTTTGAATTGCAAAACCTTGAAACCGACATTAGGGAATTTCTTTCTTTAAAAAACATTCCATCAGCGTCTGTTCGGTGCACTTTTTTCCGGGAAGGCGAAGGGCGATATAAACCCGAAAACCAGAGCACACATGTTATTACCGAAGTCAGGGCAACCGATTTCAGGGGTTACCCACTTAACGAAAAAGGACTTACACTGGGCATGTTCAATGAGTTGAGTAAAAATGCCAATTACACCAGTGCCATCAAGACAAACAGCGCCCTCACCTATGTAATGGCCGGACTGCATGCTGCCGAAAACAACTGGGATGATTGTGTCATCATCAATGACAGCGGCAGAATTGCCGAAACCGTATCGAGCAATATATTTACGGTAAACGGAGAATTTATCAATACTCCCCCACTCAGCGAATATTGCGTAGACGGTGTTATGCGCAAGGTTGTAATGCAACTTGCGGGTGCGTATGGTTATTCGGTTCAGGAGAATCCGATTACGGCAATTTCTTTAGGAGCAGCCGATGAAATTTTTGTAAGCAATGCGGTTAAAGGCATACAGTGGGTTGGTGAATACGGTGGAAAAAGTTATAAAAACGCCACGTCCAAAAAACTTTCCGACATGCTCAATAAACCGTTTTCAGGCCTTTAATCAGGATTTACCCAATACCAGCCAGATAGCGACCAGCATTAAGCAAAATGCCAGTGCATAGCGCCAGTGAAGTGCTTCGCCCTTAAACACAAACATTACAACCAATGTAAAGATCAGCATGGAAATCACTTCCTGTAGTAACCTCAGCTGAAACATATCCATCGATCCTCCGGTTTCGCGACTTCCAAGGCGGTTGGCAGGAATCATAAGCAGATATTCAAAAAATGCTATTCCCCAGCTGAATACAATTACACCGGCAAGTCCCCAGCGTTCCCAACCCGAAAAAGATTTCCATTTGAGATGGCCATACCAGGCAAAGGTCATAAACACGTTGGAGAGACTTAAAAGAATGATGGTGTATATAGTTCTCACTGTTTGTTAAGATAATAAACAAGTCCCATTTTAATGGCAACAAAAGAAAGTGCCTCGTTATACGTTTGTGTTTCCATAGGTAAATCGGCATTAAAACCGGATAGTGAGGGATCATTAATTTTTCCTTTTTCGCTGATTTGACTTCCCGTAAGATATTTTAATTCACGCTGTGAAACGGGTAGGCTCATATCACCCGAAATCAAGGTGCGGCTCTTTCTCAATGCGGAAATCCAACCGGCACTTATTCCGGCAAAAAAGGCTTTATTGCCTTTAGACCAAATTGAAAAATCCTGATGAAAACGAATACCGGGAGCCTTCCCGTAGGTTATTTCCCGGCGAGTCTCGTTTAAATTCCATTGTTGTGTTTTATGTTGTAATTCTTCCCCTTTCATATATGTGGGTAACAACAGGGTAAAACCGGTGGAACCATGCATGCTTTTTAATGTATATTCAATTGAAGCACCAATATCTGCTGTTACAGCTACATGTTTCAATGTTGAATAGGCTGGATAATAGGGCCATAGGGTTCCCATTATATTACCCGAATTGCTATTCAGATAGGAAATTCCGGTTGATAAAGCAATATTAAGGCTGTCGGGACGGAATGTATAGCCGGCAGACACCGTGTAACCGCCAAAACTGTAGGGTTTTGCAATTGCTCCCTGCACATTGGTTTGTGAAATCTCCAGTGCCGATAACGTTCTTTTATTTACACCAAAGCGATATTCGGCTTCAGCATACCATTGTGAGAAGAGCTTATCGGGAAACACGAAAAGAATGGCTAAAACAGCCGTCCACAAAACATATTTCCCGTCTGATTTCATCAATCTTCGGAAAGAAAAGGATAGCGATAATCCTTTGGCGGTACAAAAGTTTCTTTAATAGTGCGCTGATTCACCCAGCGGAGAAGATTCACCTTACTACCGGCTTTGTCATTGGTACCGCTTCCTCTTGCTCCGCCAAATGGTTGCTGGCCAACTACAGCGCCTGTGGGCTTATCATTGATATAGAAATTACCGGCCGCATTCCGCAATGCATGGGTAGCTTTGGCAATTTCATGCCTGTCTTGACCTATTACAGCTCCGGTCAAGGCATATTCACCTGTTTGATCTACGGTTTTAAATATTGCAGGCCATTCGCTATCGGCATACACCCAGATGGTGAGCACAGGACCAAAGATTTCTTCACACATGGTGGTATAATCCGGGCGTGGTGCCATCAGAATGGTAGGATCAATGAAAAATCCTTTTGATTTATCGAAATTTCCGCCCCACAATATTTCTACGCCATCCTTTTTCGCATTCTCGATATATCCGCTGATTTTATCAAAAGCTTTTTCATCTATAACGGCATTCACAAAATTGCTAAAATCCTCGGTTGGCCCTACCTTGAGGGTTGCCATTTCTGTAAGCAATTTTTCTTTAACCACAGGCCATATACTTTGCGGAATATACACCCTGGAAGCTGCTGAACATTTCTGACCCTGAAACTCAAACGCACCGCGCACGATAGCAGCAACAAGCACATCCGAATCTGCACTGTGGTGAGCAAGGATGAAGTCTTTGCCGCCTGTTTCACCTACAATGCGGGGATAGCTTTTGTATTTGGATATATTTTGTCCGATGGTGTTCCAAATGTGACGAAAAACACCTGTGCTGCCTGTAAAATGAATACCGGCAAATTCAGGATGGTTAAAAATCACCTCACCGGCATCGGGACCGGAAACATAGACCAAATTGATAACGCCATCCGGCAATCCGGCCTCTTTAAAGACCTTCATCAGTACATTGGCACTGTAGATTTGCGTATCGGCAGGTTTCCATACCACCACATTGCCCATCATGGCAGCGCTGGTAGGTAAATTGCCCGCAATGGCGGTAAAATTGAAAGGTGTAAGTGCAAATACAAATCCCTCCAGCGGACGGTATTCGAGGCGATTCCAGATTCCTTTGCTATTGGCAGTAGGCTGTTCGCTGTAAATCTCTGCCATGTAATGCACATTGAAACGCAAAAAATCAATCATTTCGCATGCTGCATCAATTTCTGCCTGATACGCATTCTTGCTCTGGGCCAGCATGGTAGCCGCATTGATTTCATATCGGTACGGACCTGCCAGCAATTCAGCGGCTTTTAAAAATATGGCCGCACGCTGTTCCCATGGCATGTTTTCCCAGGATTCTTTGGCTTTTAGCGCTGCTTGTATGGCTTGTTGAACATGCTCCTTGTTACCGCCGTGAAAAAAACCAATTTTATGAGCCCTGTCATGCGGTGGAAAAATATCAAACGTATTTCCGGTGCGCACTTCTTCGCCATTGATGTACATGGGAATATCTTCCACGCGGCTTCTCGCTGATTTCAATGCATTTTTCAGCGCAGCTCTTTCTTTGGTACCTGGCGCATATTCATTCACTGGCTCATTGGCCGGATAGGGAATTTTAAAAAATCCGTTCATAAAATTTAGGGCAAATTTAAGCTAAAAAAATGGGGGAATATTCAATATTCAT
>RGEC01000082.1 GCA_009918425.1 Bacteroidota bacterium | reverse complement strand
TGGTGTTATCCAGGCGGGTGGTGGCGTAAATAGAGTTGTAGCCGGTTACGTTGGCCAGGCTGTATTCCGCATCGCTTCGGTCTGTGAGTTTTTCCTGAAATAGGGAAGAAGTAATACGATGGTTGCTGTTTTTGGTATTGAGAAACAGCGATGCATCTGCAAACTGTTTGGTTTTGGGTTTCCAGTCGAAGCTGCGGGTTTGCAAATCAAAATCCCTGCCGGCAAAGTAATAGCGGCCCGCGTTCATGGTAAAGGGCATTTTTTTATGCAGCTTTCCTGTAATGTTTATATCATAGTTGTAATTGCTGAATGTGGCCATATAATCGTGGAATACATTGAGCCTTGTATTGAAACGCTGGTTGGTCGGATTTTTTGTTATGATGTTTATAACGCCTCCAAGTGCATCGGTTCCATAAACTACACTCATAGGTCCTTCTATGATTTCTACACGTTCCACATTGCTGAGAACGATTTGCCCCAGATCTACATTTCCATTAATTCTGCCTATTACAGGAATCCCGTTTATCAGAATTTTAATGTCTTGCCCGCCAATTCCCTGCATAATGGCATTACTTCCCATTACAGCGTCTTGTCCTACCTGAATATTGGCTTCATTGAGCAATAATTCTCCCAGATTCTGGGCCCCCAATTGCAAAATTTTTTCTTTGGGTATTACCCTGATCAGATAAGGATTGTCAGCAATAGGCCTTGGCCCGGTGGCACCTGTAATGGTTACCGGATTGATGAGCATGTTTTTTTGTTTGAGGGTAATAACAATTCTGTTATCCATTGCGGTAAAAGTCCCCTCAAAACCGGACATGGAGTCGGTTGGTGAAATTACCGTAAGCTTAAAGGCTCCGCTGTTGTTTAAAAAGAAAATACCATCTGCATTTGTTTTGCCGGTTTGCAAAGGTGCCTGAGGCCTGAAATCGGCCAGCACATCTGCACCGGAAATGGCTTCGCCGGCCTCATTTTCTACACGTATGCTGCGCTGTTGCCCCAAGGCAGTGCTAAAGCCCGCAAAAAGGACTGTTATAAAAAATATGAGTGTTTTAAAGCGCAATTTATTTACTCAATCACCAGTTTTTGGGTAAGGATCTGGTTGCCTGACTGAATTTTCAAGAGGTAAATACCAGCCGGAATATTTTCTGATGAAATAGCATAGGCATTCCAGGTGGTCTGTGTGTTCAAAGTCTCAGAAATCAGTGTTTTGCCTTCAATTGTTGTCACCGCCACATTGCAGATTTTTGCTTTAGGCATATCCAGTGTGATGTAGAACATTTTAGAGGCCGGGTTTGGGAAAAGTTTTACCGTGCCAAAAAACGGGTCTTTCACAGAAAGACTGTTGCGCAGCGCCATGCGACTGAATTTTATTTTGCCCGAAGAAGAACCCGTGAAACCTGTCATATGCATCAGCCAATAAGAGGTATCCATGGTATTGCTGCGAAAACGTTCAATGATATAACTCATGGTGTCGCTAAGTGACCAGGTACCACTGAAGGTTTTCCAGCCTGATCCGATACCGGTAAGGTCGTTTTTAAAAGATTTTGAATAATCACCCACAAGCCAATTGCTATCTGCATTCAAGGAACTGAATGGTCTACCAAAAACCTTAGCTGTCCGCGTTCCGCGCTTGCTTTCAATTCCCATTACAGGATACATTTCAAGTGCACCTGTGCTGGGATTGGGTGTGAGTTCGTAGTAGCGGTTAAATGAAATGTCCCAATTGTCTGAGATAGGCTCTCTGTCGGGTTTTCCGGCTCCGGTAAATTTGTAGTATTTATACATTTTGCCTGTTGCAGACGACTGGTAAATGGTATCCATTTTTTCACCGGTTCCATCCAGGTTGGCGTATTTAAAAACCATATCTCCATTGGCTTTTTGAATCACAGGCCAGAATTTCACAAACTTGGAATATGTACCGGGCGCCATACCTGCCCATGCGAGCAGATATAGAGAATCACCGGTTACTTCTTTGGAATTTACATCGTAGGTGCCCCAGCCGAACTTCCATTTTGACATATCATTGTACAGGTTAAATGCGCCTTTGTTATGATCGTGTATATCATTCCAGGCAGGTTTCCAGGATGCCCATCCGGTGGTGTCGAAAGAAGCCCAGGCATCGGTTTTCCCTTTCGGATACTGGAAAACACGCAGTCCGCTCATATGGTTGGCGCGGATACAATTATCACGGCTCACGGAGGTGTGGGCAATGTCCCAGTTATTAACAGCAGCGTTTGACTTAGTGCCGGTTTTGACGTCATAGTATACCTGATTTGCATAGCCGGGTCCCATTATGGCTGAATCGTTCAGAACAGTCTGGGCGAAAAGGTTTTCGGCAGATAATGCAAGTAAAGCAGGTAATATTTGGAAAGCGTATTTCATAATAGTTGTGAATATCGGAATTTTGAGATGCAAATTTACCTCTTTATTGTTTGATAGTATTGTATTTGGCACTGTTGTATTGTCATTTTTAAGTAATGAATTATCAGGGTTAATTTCCTTTCGAAAGGAACTTGGCACAAGTCAATGTGTTGTACCTTTGCATTATTAAATTGAAATAATCAGATTTGGCAAAAATCAGCATTAATATAAAGTCAGGAACGCTTGAAAAGGAGGATTTGGTGGTAGGGATTGACCTAGGTACTACCAATAGTATTGTGGCGTTTGTGAATCCGGATACAGGTAAGCCGGAGGTGCTGGGTAAGGCGGGAGAATTGTTAGTGCCGTCTGTAGTTCATATCACCCATGACGGGTTTCCTATGGTCGGTAACATTGCCCGCCAGGCGCTGATTACACATCCGGAAAGTACCATTTTCTCAGTGAAGCGCCTTTTGGGCAGAAGCTACAAGGATGTAGAAGCTCATGCACCCTATTATACATATCGTATTCTGGATGAAGCCGACGAAAAGCTGGTTCGCATTGAGGTGAATGGCAAATATTTCACACCCATAGAACTCAGCGCAGAAATACTCTCAGAGCTGAAGCGGAGGGCAGAATCCATAACGGGGAAAACGGTAAACCGTGCCGTTGTTACAGTGCCGGCATATTTTAATGACAGCCAGCGTCAGGCTACACGGGATGCGGGTAAGATGGCAGGCCTGGAAGTTCTTCGCATAGTGAATGAGCCTACAGCAGCAAGCCTTGCATATGGTCTGGGATTGAACAGCAGTGAGGCCAAAACCATTGTTGTTTATGATTTGGGCGGCGGTACTTTTGATGTATCGGTGCTTAGAATTGAAGATGGTGTTTTTGAGGTTTTAAGTACGCAGGGCGACACCTATCTGGGTGGCGATGATTTTGACAGAGAAATTGTAAATCATTGGTTGAAGTGTTTACCTGAAAAACTGCATTTGGAAGCTTTCAAATCACTTCGACTGCTTGCGGAAGAGGCCAAGAGACAGGTTTGCGGAGGTTTGCTTTTTGAGGAAATGTATACCCATTCCGATGAACAGTTTAAGCTTGGACTGGATTATGGCAGTTTCGAAACCATAACCTTGCATCTCATGGATAAAACCATGCATAGCCTGCAAATGGCGCTCAAAGATGCAAAACTTACGCCTGATGAAATAGATGAGGTTGTAGTTGTAGGAGGTAGCACCCGCATGCCATTTGTAAAGCAACGTTTGGCGAGTTTGTTTGGTCATATCAAGGTGAATGATACCTTAAACCCGGATGAAGTAGTGGCATTGGGAGCCGCTGTAGAGGCAGATGTGCTTGCCGGCAACAGGAGTGATATATTGCTGCTGGATGTTACGCCCCTGAGTCTGGGAATTGAAACATTGGGCGGTTTAATGGATGTGTTGATTCCGCGTAACACTAAAATTCCGTGTAAATATGTAAAATCCTACACAACTTCTGTAGATGGGCAGGTAAATATGGGTATCAACGTTTACCAGGGAGAGCGTGAACTAACTGCCGAGAACAGAAAACTGGGCGAATTATTGCTTTCCGGTATTCCGGCCATGCCTGCGGGCTTGCCCAAAATAGAGGTGGCTTTTCTTATCAATGCCGATGGAATATTGACCGTAGAGGCAAAAGAACTCAGGAGTGGCGTTCAGCAACATATTGAAATTAAACCTCAGTACGGATTGTCAGACGCTGATGTAGAGCGCATGTTGCTGGATAGTCTGAGCAATGCAAAAGAAGATGTTGCAAAGCGCATGCAGGTTGAAGCCAGAACCGAAGCCGAGCAAATGATATATACAGTAACCCGTTTTTTGGAGAAAAATGCCGTTTTGCTGAGTGACGTTGAGATAAAAACAACCCTTGAGCTTTGCAATGCACTTAAATCTACACTCACACAATTAGACAAAGACACAATACTGAAGGGTATTGATACGTTAAATGAATACACAAGGCCTTTTGCCGAGCGACTGATGAATAAAGCCGTATCTTCTGCATTGGCAGGTACCCACATCGATAAGATATGAAACAACTAAAATTCATATTGTTAAGCTTTTTGGTTCCTGCAGTTTTAAAAGGGCAAAACTGGAGTGATGCCGAGATAATGGACAGGCAGAATTATGGATTAAAACTGGGGTTGAATTTTACCTCTATGTGGGGCGGTGAACTGCAGAATCCTAGACCTTATTTTGGCCCTACTGCCGGTTTTTTCTGGCATACCAAGGAAACCAAAAAGCCGTTTATGTTTCAGACAGGGTTTGAAGGGAGCCTAAGGGGCAGCAATTTTGCCAATAAAAGCACCGATTTTCCGGGCGGTGGTAATTCCAATTACCGGCGCATTGGGTTGATTACTGCAGATGTGCCGCTATTACTTAATTATCGACTGGGTCCCAAAAAGGAAAACCGTACCCGTGTTGTTCAGGTTGGGGCCCTTGTTTCGGCTACCGTAAGAAGTACCGTGTATCTCGGTGAAGACAAATTGCCGGCACAACATTTTTTAGATAGTACCAGCCATCTTTACAAATGGGATAATTTACCCCTTAAACCTGTAGAGTTTCTGGCGGTTATCGGCTATCAGGATCGTGGCAGCTTAGCAGGCTGGCAGGTACAACTGCAGGTAGGTATAAATAACCTGAATGATGTAAAAACCCAAAACGGGAATATCATTCCGTTCATGCCTTATGCTTTTCCGGCAACCAATACAGGCAAGCGTATAAGTACCTGGAATCTCAAGTTCAGTGCGCTGTTTTAAGTCGGTTACACAGTATTTTTCTTAATTTTGCGGATTCAATGGCTCAATCGGTCGCTTTTTATACACTGGGTTGTAAACTCAATTTTGCGGAAACCGGAACTATCGGCAAGCAATTGACCGATAATGGTTTCGTGCGTGCCGAATTTACCGATGGGGCCGACATGTATGTAATAAACACCTGCAGTGTTACGGATCATGCCGACCGGAAGTGCAAAAAGGTAGTTGCCGAGGCACTGCGCTACAATCCCAATGCATACGTTGTTGTTGTAGGTTGCTACGCACAGCTAAAGCCGGTTGAGATTTCCCAGATTTCGGGTGTGGATCTGGTTCTCGGTGCTGCAGAAAAATTCAATCTTATGGCCCATTTGGGCGAATTGAGTAAGGAACCCAAGGCCCGGATTCTAAATTCTCCTATCAAAGAAACCCGCGATTTTGTACCCGGCTTTAGTGAAGGCGAACGTACTCGTGCTTTCGTAAAAGTACAGGATGGATGCGATTATTTTTGTTCGTTTTGCACCATACCTTTGGCCAGGGGTAGCAGCCGCAGTGCCAACATTGCAGAAACCCATGCTAAGATAAAGCAAGTAGCGACCGGGCCTGTGCGCGAAATTGTGCTTACCGGTGTTAATCTTGGTGATTTTGGGGTGAATCACGGAGAAGATTTCTTTGGTCTGATCCGGGAACTCGATAAACTGAATACGATTGATCGATTTCGCATCAGCAGTATAGAGCCTAATTTACTTGACGACGAAATCATAGATTTTGTGGCCAGATCTGAACGATTTGTTCCCCATTTTCATATTCCGTTGCAAAGTGGTAGCGATGAGATTCTGGGCAGAATGCGCCGGCGATACAAAACAGATTTATACAAAAGCCGCATAGAACGCATCTTGCAATTGATGCCACATTGTGCCATTGGGGTTGATGTGATTGTAGGATTTCCGGGAGAATCGGAGGAAGAGTTCCTAAAGACCTATCATTTTCTTAATGAACTCGATGTGGCATACCTGCATGTTTTCCCATATAGCGAGCGTCCCAATACCACTGCCAAAAAGATGCTGGGACGTGTACCCCAGTCTGTTAGGCATGAACGGGTTAGTATGTTAAGATCACTGAGTGAAAAAAAGAGGCAGGCCTTCTACAGAAAACACCTTGGAACCACCCGCCGTGTATTGTTTGAAGCAGAAGAAAAAGGCGGTTTTATGTATGGTTTCACCGATAATTACATCAAGGTAAAAGCAGACTATGATCCTCTGCTGGTAAATGAACTGGCAGATGTAACCCTGGAAACCATGAATGAGGATGGCACGGTGAGCAGTATGCTTGATTTAGCGATTGTGCATCACTAATTTGCGGACGTGTTTCCAACGCTGTACCATTTTTTCAAAGACATGTTCGGAATTGAAATTCCGGCCCTGCAAATCCTGAATACGTTTGGTTTTTTTGTTGCAATATCCATTGCCGGTGCTTTTTGGTCAATGTCTGCCGAAATGAGAAGGAGGACGGAACTTGGGCAGTTTCAATCTGTGGAAGTAAAAACAATTGTAGGCGCCGCTTATCCTTGGACTGACTATTTGTTGAATGGGTTTTTTGCTTTTGTTTTTGGATATAAAATTCTGTATTTAATGTTTAACGGGGAAGAAACATTTGTCCCTCAAGAGCATATTTTTACCTCAGAAGGTAATTTTTTATTGGGTTTACTATCCGTTCTGATTGTGCTTGGCTGGCGTTACTACAGCGATAAAAAACAGCGCTTACCCGAACCAAATATTGAGTCTAATACGCATTCTGCCGAATGGCACATGGGTAATATAACTACCGTTGCACTCATTTCCGGTTTTGTCGGTGCCAAGCTGTTTCATATTCTTGAAAATCCATCGGGCTTGAGTCTGACTTCCATATTGGATGCGTTTTTTAGTACGGGCGGTTGGACATTTTATGGAGGATTGGTGTGTGGCGCTGCCGGTGTGCTTATGTATTGCTACCGCAAGGGAATTAGCCTTTTGAGAATGCTGGATGCCGGTGGGCCTGCTATGATGTTGTCCTATGGTATTGGTCGTTTTGGTTGTCAGTTTTCAGGCGATGGTGACTGGGGTATTGCCAACACAGCCCCCAATCCCTTTTCCTGGCTCCCGGATTGGGCCTGGAGCTACAGATATCCCCACAATGTTCTTGGCGGACAGACAGGTGGTTTTGCACCTGAAGGCATGATTCCCATTGCAGGCTGTGAAGGCGATTATTGTTATGAACTGGCGGTACCCGTATATCCTACTCCACTCTATGAAGCATTGCTGGGTCTGAGTTTGTTTTTTATTCTATGGAAAGTGTTGCGATTCAAAATTCAGGCACCGGGTAAATTATTTGCATGGTACATGGTTTTTGCCGGAGCCGAAAGATTTGTGGTAGAAAGTATCCGCGAACATGGCGACAGTCTCTACAAAATTGGCTCCGTGTCTTTCTCTCAGGCACAGTTGATTTCAATTTTATTGATGATGGCAGGAACATTGTGGTTGTTGAAAAAACAGCAGAGCGAGACAATAAAATCTGCATAAATTTGTTTTACTAATCGAAATATGCACCAATTTAAAAAGATTGTTTTTTTAATCCTGATTAGCTGTTTATCTAGGTTGAGCGCACAGGATACCCTTGGTCGCTGGATTGTGGTTGATGGAGATACTATTGACAACAAAACTATGGATCCCGTTTTGGTGAGTGCAGGGATGAATGAGGAGGGACGCAAGGCTTATCAACGGTTAAAGAAGCGTGTTAAGAAGGTTATGCCTTACGCAAAAATGGCGGCCTACAAAATGCGGGTAATGGAGGATAACCTAGCCCAGAAAAAAAACAAAAGGGAGCGCAAGCGTTACATAAAAGAGTGTGAAGAGAGTTTGAAGGAGATGTATATGAATCAGTTGAAGGATCTGAGTATTGATGATGGAAAGATTTTGATGAAATTAATTCACCGGGAAACAGGCAAAACAACCTGGGAAATCATGAAAAATTACAGGGGAGGTGCTGAAGCTTTTTTCTGGCAGGCATTCGGCACCGTATACGGACACGATATGAAGGTTGAGTTTGATCCGGTAACCGATTTTCGGATCGAAAACATCATCCGCATCGAAAAACTAGAGTAACTTATTTTTTTCTGAGAATAATCCAAAGCACTGCAGGTGCGCCAAGTATTGCGCAAACAGCATTGGTGGGTAATATCATGTTGTTTATGGCGTGATGTGCTACCCAGTCTGCCAAAATACATAAAGCCATTCCGCACAGTATGGTGGGAAACCATAAAATGCCGTGGTTGTTGCTTTTCATAAGTCCTCGGGCAAAATGTGGGGCAATCATTCCCACAAAACCGATAGGCCCGCAAAATCCGGTTATCGCACCTGCCGTAAGTCCGGAAACTATAACAACCCACATGCGAAATTTAGGCACATCAATACCTGCTGAAGTTGCATAGGTGTCGCCGGGAAGGTAGGCATCGAATTTAAAGCGCATCAGCCATAATAACACGGCCGAAACCAGCACAATTCCTGCCATGAGTGGGATCTCCTCTTGTTGTACCCTGTCGAAGCTGCCCAAACCCCACATAACAAAACTTTTAACCTGTTCGGCCTGCGCCATTCCTTGTAATATTTCAGTGCCTGCACCCAGCAAATATCCGAGTAATACACCCGAAATGAGCAATGTAAAGGCATTTCCGTGTCTTTGCTGAATAAGCAGCTGTAAGAATAAAACAGCCATACTGCCAGCCATACCGATTGCGGCGATACCAGCACTTTGCAACCAGCCTGCGGCAAAACCAGAGGGAAATGCCAATAGAAAAACTGCCACAGCAAACGAAGCTCCGGGTGTGGCGCCGGTGAGAAAGGGGCCTGCCAGCGGATTCCTGAATAGGGATTGCATTGCCATCCCACTCAGCGACAGACCAATGCCGGCCAGTGCGGCTGAAACAACCCTTGGTAGCCGGAATGTAAAAAAAACATCATCTCCGGGGTTTATTCCACCCGCTGAAAAATCGA
>RGEC01000081.1 GCA_009918425.1 Bacteroidota bacterium | reverse complement strand
ATTGCAGAACCGGATCCGGCTACATGCATTTTGCCTTGGGGAGAACCGCTTCCCACCAGCACTTCGCCCGACTTTAATACGCGCATGCGCTGCGCTGAGAATTGGTTGCAGTGTTGGAAAAATATCCTGCATAAGCGGCAGATCCGGCCGTACCAATAACCTCTGTGTAGGTTCCATAAGAGCCGCTGGCGCTGGTTGATTTTGCAAAAAGACTATTGTAAAGACCCACGGCAAAGGAATATCCCCCGTCTGTTTCGAGGTATACACCATAATTGCGTTTTCCGGATATCGCCGCACCTTTTGATTCAATAACGGCACCCACGTTAAAAGTTCCTGAATTACCGCAAATAGCACCGATGCCGGCATTAAAAAAAGCAGAACCTTTACCAAAACCAAGAACACCCACTGAACTAATGGAAGACGTGGTTACTGTATCAGGGATAGCAAACGAGGCAAGGCTATAATCATAATCGGAAGGTGTGGGAGCGTAAATTGCAGAACCGGATCCGGCTACATGCATTTTGCCTTGGGGAGAACCGCTTCCCACCAGCACTTCGCCCGACTTTAATACGCGCATGCGCTGCGCTGAGGAACCGGAAGCAGCGTTGTTTAGGTAACCAAGACTGGTGTTTGGCATACCATTGGTGCTACCGGTGCTACCGGTGCCATATTTATTTAAAAACATGTTGGTACCTGCAGAATTGGTCATTCTCAGCCCTGAATAAGCAGTGCTGCTGCCTGTTTTGGCTTCAATTTCACCGTTACCGGTGCTGCTGTGCACGCTCAGCGGATAGAGCGGCGTGGTGTTTCCAATCCCCACATTTCCTGAATTGTTGTTGTACAAATCATTACCCGCTGTTGTCCAGCGACTATTGATGACACTACCCGAAATACTAAGCCCGGTACCGGCGGTAAGTGTAGTTCCTGAGCTACCTGTAGAATCTTTGGCCGGTGCCCATGCAATGCCATTCCATTTTAATATTTGCCCGGGTGTGGCCCCTGATTGTGAAATCTGTGATGCTGTAATGGTTGTGGGTCCATCATCGGCGGGACTCCATGAAGTGCCGTTCCATTTGATGATTTGTCCTGTGGTTGCACCCCCTTGTTCCAACTGGGTTAAAGGCACTGTTGACGAACCGGCAGAAGCCGGCGCCCATGCGGTTCCGTTCCATTTTAACAATTGGCCTGCTGTGGCGCCACCGCCGGTTATTTGTGATGGAGAAACAGTTGCACTTGGTATTAATGCATTCGCTGTGTTTGCAGTGTTGGAGTTGTTGCTTGTATTGGCAAAAGAAGCATATGGCACAGCCATTAGCTGTGTATTGCTGATTTCAGTAAAATTGCTTCCCCCTGTAATATCTGCTTCCACCTGAAGGTATTTCGCTCCTGAAGACCACTGGGCCGCCGTTGGGAATGCACCCTGCGCCACACTGCCACCGCCTACAGTGGCTATCAGCATGCCTTGAGCAGAGGTTGTTTTGAGTTGGGTTTCACGATAAATGATAGTTCCATTTGCGCTACTTTCTCTTAAGGTAAATCGCAAACTTACCGATTGGCTGGCCAGGGGTTGGCCCGTGGCGTTTCGCATGGCTGCCTGATAAGGAAATCCATTGGGGGCTTGCGCATGGGCTAAAGCAAAGCCGGAAAGCGCAAACAATGTGAATAGGTGTTTTTTCATAGCGTTGATGTTTACACGAATCTTATGAAGATAATTTAAAAATGCAAGTACTTTTTAAATAATAACAGGTTGTTCATAATCAATTTGAATAAGGCTATATTTGTCGGGTAACGAAAAACTTTAACTATGTCACTTTGGAGGAAAAAACCCCTTGGCGATCTGCTGGCACAAGCCGAAGGCAGTAGCCTGAAACGCACCCTGGGTGCATGGAGCCTGGTAGCTTTGGGTATTGGTGCTATTATCGGTGCGGGATTGTTTGTGAGAACAGCTGCTGCAGCCGGGCAAGCCGCCGGACCCGGCGTAACCATGGCCTTTGTGGTAGCCGCTATTGGCTGTGCCTTTGCAGGCCTGTGCTACGCAGAATTCGCCTCTATGATTCCCATTGCCGGATCTGCCTATGCCTACAGCTATGTAACCATGGGTGAAATCATTGCCTGGATTATTGGTTGGGCACTTATTATGGAATATGCGCTCGGTGCCGCCACGGTTTCCATCGCCTGGAGCGAATACTTAAACAACCTGTTGGGAGGCGGGATACCCTATGAATGGTGTCATTCCCCGTTTGAGGTTTCTCAAAGCGGGGTTCAAGGCATCATGAATCTTCCTGCTATTGTTATTTTGAGCCTGCTAACCCTGCTGCTCATCAAAGGAACGCAGGAATCCGCTTTTATCAACGCCATCATCGTTTTTGTGAAGGTTGCCATTGTGTTGCTGTTCATCTTCATTGGCTGGCAGTTTATAAACCCCACAAACTACGATCCCTATTTAATACCCGAAGGCACAGCCCCTGTGCTGAAGCCGGATGGGACCATAAAAAATGCGTATGACGGCTTTTTCCGGCACGGCTGGGGCGGCATTATCGGTGGTGCCGGTATTGTATTCTTTGCCTTCATTGGGTTTGATGCTGTTTCTACCGCTGCCCAGGAAGCCAAAAACCCCAAGCGCGATATGCCCATCGGCATTCTCGGTTCCCTGGTGGTTTGTACCATTCTCTACATCCTGTTCGGTCACGTATTAACCGGTGTAGCCAACTGGAAAGACTTTGCCGATCCTGCCAAAGGCGGTGAAGCCTCCGTTGCGTATGCCATATCCAACTTCATGCCCGGCTATGAATGGCTGGCAACTGCAGTGACGATTGCCATCCTGGCCGGCTTTTCATCGGTGATTCTGGTGATGCTAATGGGTCAAAGTCGCGTGTTCTATACCATGAGCACCGACGGGCTCATACCCAAAGTGTTTTCAGATTTGCACCCTAAATTCCAAACCCCCTATAAAGCCAACATCATCCTATTTGTTTTTGTGGGATTGTTCGCTGCGTTTGTACCTATCCATGTGGCCGGGGATTTAACATCCTTCGGTACCTTGTTTGCCTTTATTCTCGTAAGTATCGGTGTACTCATCATGCGCAAAACCTCACCTGAAATTCAGCGGCCGTTTAAAACTCCACTGGTGCCTTTTGTCCCCATTATGGGTGCTCTGGTTTGTCTGGGTATGATTATTGGTTTGGATAGCCAAACGCTCATTGTGGCGGCAGTTTGGATGGTTGCCGGTCTGCTTATTTACTTCCTGTACAGCAGACATCGCAGTAAGCTTCGCAATCCGTCTGAAATTCTTACCCACGCATCCGACTTCTTGAAACACTAAGCCGGTTGAAAACACCCTCTGACAAAAAAGGCCTGGGCCTACTCGATGCCACCCTGATTGTATCGGGGAGCATGATTGGTTCGGGGATATTTATTGTATCTGCAGGCATGGCCCGGGGTGTGGGCAGTTCAGGCTGGCTTTTGCTGGCATGGTTACTGGCGGGTGTAATTACGCTGCTGGGAGCGTTAAGCTACGGCGAACTGGCAGGTATGATGCCGAAGGCAGGAGGCCAGTACGTATATATTCAAAAAGCCTTTGGTAAACTTACCGGTTTTGTATACGGCTGGACAGTGTTTACGGTTATCCAAACGGGGGTTATTGCGGCCGTAGCCGTGGCTTTTGCCAAATACACCGGACAAATATTCCCGTTTTGGAACGAAAACCATGTATTGCTACAAATTAGTACCTTCACTGTGTCCTGGGCGCAGGTGCTGGCCATCGGACTCATCCTTTTTCTGACAGCGGTCAACACCATGGGCATTGAGGAAGGCAAGTGGCTGCAACGCCTGTTTACCCTATCCAAAATGGTTGCCATTCTGGGCTTGGTGGTAGCGGCTTTTGTTATTGGCGGCGAACACAATTACTGGGGTGAAAACCTGCAAAACCCCTTTTCAGCCGTCACTTTTTCCAATACCGGGGAGCAATGGGAAACCCTGGGCTCGCTGGCTTTATTGGCAGCCTTTGGTACAGCCATGGTGGGCAGTTTATTCAGCTCTGATGCGTGGAACAACGTGACTTTTATTGCCGGCGAAATACGCCAGCCCGAGCGCAACATTCCCCGCAGCCTGTTTTTGGGAACCTTACTGGTAACGCTGCTTTATTTATTGGCCAATATAGCCTATTTAACCGTATTGCCTTTGCAGGGCCAGCCGGACGCAGTAGGTGTTAGCGCCGGAATCAGCCACGCACCCTTTGAGCGGGTTGGAACCCTGGCCGCACAAACCATTTTTGGTGAGCCCGGCCTACTAATTATGGCTTTGCTGATTATGGTGAGTACATTCGGTTGCAACAATGGTATGATATTGGCCGGGGCGCGTCTTTTCAGCACCATGGCCAACGACGGATTGTTTTTCAAGGCGGCAGGCACGCTCAACAAAAATGGTGTTCCGGCCAACGCCCTGTGGGCACAGGCAATCTGGGCTTCCGTTCTGTGTCTCAGCGGCAGTTACGGCCATTTGCTTAACTACTGCACCTTTGCATCCCTGCTTTTTTATATGGTAACGGTAGCCGGACTTCTTCGCTTGCGCAAAACAGAACCCGACATGCAAAGACCCTACAAAGTTGTAGGTTATCCGGTCGTGCCGGTTTTATACCTGCTGCTGGCCGGTTTTGTTGCCGTAAGTCTGATGGTATTTGAGTGGAAAAACTCCGGGATAGGGCTGGGAATTGTGGCACTGGGAGTGCCGGTATATTATTGGATACAAGCAAAGGCAGCTAAAATCCAATAATTATATCATACCACAAACAACCACACAGTAAGTGCATATACACCCACCATCAACATTATGGTGAGACTAAGGTTTTTCAGTTCCGCGTTCCAGGGAATACGCGTTTCGGGGGTTGAAGGCGCTGCCAGCATACTGAGTTCAGCAATGCGGCCGGCATGCCGGGTAAGCAATAAAATGATTGGAGCATATACCAGCAACAACAGCAATGGTTCTGTAAGGTTGGGCCGAATTTGCAGATTTCCGTCTTCGCTGAGAAAACTGGTGAACACAAACAGAAATCCCAGCGATAAGAGTGCTTTGTGGTACATGAGCGACAGACGGCGTCCCAGACGCAGTGCCAGTGTGCTTTTTCCAGCCAGCTGATCGGTTTCGGTATCTCGCATGTTGTTTACATTCAGCACCGCTGCGCTAAGCAGGCCCATACCTGCAGCTGCAAGCCATGTTTGCGGCAACGCCTTGCCTGCCATAAGGTAGAAAGTGCCACAAACTGCCACGGGTCCAAAAAACAAAAACACCACCACATCGCCCAAACCAGAATAACCAAAAGCGCGTTTGCCCAGGGTATATCCCAGCGCAGATAAAATGCCAAGAATTCCCACGCTGAGTAATAATCCAAATGCTTCAAGACTAGGCACTGAAACATACAACAATATCAATCCCAGTGTTAGTGATAGCAAGGCATTGATGACAATGGCTCTTCTCATTTGTGGCTGTGTAATGCGACCGGAAGCCAGCGCCCTGTCAGTGCGGTTTGCAGCCATATCGGTGCCTTTTATGAAATCTCCGTAATCATTAGCCAGGTTGCTAAGGATTTGCAGGCTAACTGCTGTGAGAGTCCCAAGCACAAACACCATTGGGTTCCACTTTCCATGCATGGCAGACAGGGCTGCACCCAGGGCAATGCCGCTCACTGCCAAAGGCAGGGTTTTCAACCGAAACGCTTGTATCCAGGATTTCATGGGTAATTACAAGCAAGCGGTACGTCCGCCATCCACTACCACGTTGGTTCCATTGATATAAGCGGCTTTATCAGAGGCCAGAAAACAAACAGCGTTTGCCACTTCCTGGGGTTTACCAAAACGGCCTGCGGGAATCTCGTGCAGCATTTCTGACTTTACAACGTCGATTTCAGTACCGGTTTTATTGCTTTTGTTTTCGATAATGTTACTGAGCCGCTCCGTTTCAGTGGCTCCTGGTAAAATGTTGTTTACCGTGATCCCAAAGGCGGCCAGTTCATTGGCCAGGGTTTTTGACCAGTTGCCCACTGCACCGCGGATGGTATTGCTCACACCCAGGTTGGGAAGGGGAGCTTTCACACTGGTGCTGATTATGTTGATTATACGGCCATATCCTGCGGCTTTCATGCCCGGTATAAACGTTTGTGCAAGGTTATGATTATTGATAAGGTGGTTTTGAAATGCTTCTATAAACGCCGAGCTTTCGCTGGTATGTGCCGGTCCGGCAGGGGGGCCTCCGGTGTTGTTTACCAGAATATGAACTGTATGCGCTGCGGCAATGCGCGCCGCTGTTTCGGCTACCTGCACATTGCTGCTGAAATCGGCTACGGCATAGCTGTGGTCTGCACCGGGCAGCTCCAACAAAGTTTGTTTGAGTTTTTCTTCATTACGGGCCAATAATATCACGGTGGCACCGGATGCGGCCAACTCCATGGCGGTTGCTTTTCCGATACCGGCAGTGCTTCCGCACACCACTGCGGTTTTGCCTTGCATGTCGATAATCATAGCGCAAAGTTAGGGGATGCAGTTGGTTTAAGACTGCCCCTGCAAGAATCGTGAGTGTAACTTACCTTTGTGAGAGATGTCAATACCGCGCTCTGTTCTGCCATTTGACGGTGACGCACTGCTGTATAAAGACTGGTGCACACCCACCGAATCGCAGCAGTGTTTTGAAACTTTACTAAAGTCCGTCGACTGGAAAAACGACGAGGTGGTTATGTTCGGAAAACACATGGTTATGAGCCGCAAAACTGCCTGGTACGGCCTGCAACCTTTTCGATACACCTATTCTCAGGTAGAGAGAACAGCCTTGCCTTTTACTTCTCTTTTGGAAGATTTACGAAGAAAATGCGAAGAAACCACAGGGTGTAAATTCAACAGTGCCTTGCTGAATCTATACCACCATGGGATGGAAGGTATGGGAAAGCACAGCGACGATGAAGACAGCATTGTTCCCCAAAGTGGCATCGCTTCGTTAAGTTTTGGATCCGAAAGGGCATTTGTTTTTCTACATAAAAAGACGCGTGAAAAAGTGAAATTGTCGCTGCCGGCCGGTTGTCTTTTGCTAATGAAAGACCGCTGTCAGGAATGCTGGTGGCATGAGCTTCCTAAAACCAAAAGCGTGGGTGGAGCGCGCATCAATATTACCTTCAGGCTGATGAAGACCTGAAATGTTTAATTATCAATAAAAACAGATAATTCATCCGATTTTTTATAATTGGCACAAAAACTGCTTTTTATTTTGCAGTATATCATGAAAAACAACCACGAAATTGACTACAAATTGCATGGAGAAGAGATGCAATGCGTTCAGATTGAACTTGATCCTCAGGAGACGGTAGTGGCCGAAAGCGGCAGTTTTATGTTCATGGATGATGACATCCGCATGGAAACGATTTTTGGAGATGGATCCAATGCCGGCGGCGGTGGTTTCATGGGTAAATTGTTCAGCGCCGGTAAGCGCCTGCTGACCGGCGAAAGCCTGTTTATGACGGCCTTTACCAATGCGGGCAATACGCGCAGAACCGTATCCTTTGCTGCGCCCTATGCCGGAAAAATCATTCCATTGGATTTGTATGAGCTTGGTGGAAAGATTGTATGTCAAAAAGATGCTTTTCTCTGCGCTGCCAAAGGTGTGAGCGTGGGTATAGAATTTCAGCGTAAGCTGGGTACCGGACTGTTTGGCGGCGAAGGGTTTATCATGCAAAAACTTGAAGGCGATGGACTGGCCTTTGTGCACGCAGGCGGCTACATCATGGAACGAACACTGCAACCCGGCGAAACCCTGAGGGTAGACACCGGATGTCTGGTGGCTTATACCAAAGACATTGATTACGATATTGAATTTGTGAAAGGTATTAAAAATGCAGTTTTTGGTGGTGAAGGACTGTTTTTCGCCAAGCTTCAGGGTCCGGGAAAGGTGTGGTTGCAAACCCTTCCTGTAAGCCGTTTGGCAAGCAGAATACTGTCTTATGGAGTGGGCGGCCGCAAGGAAGAAGGGTCTATTCTGGGTGGCTTCGGCAACCTGCTGGATGGTGACTAAAAACATACAATCTAAGCTATAAATTATCGTTCTATACCTATGAAAATAAAAAACATTTTTTTGCCCACGCTGCTTTTTTTTGCCGCGTCAGTATCTGCCCAAAACCCCACAGGCGAAGAAAAACCCTACATTGAGGTGAATGGCACCGGGGAGATGGAAGTAATTCCGGATGAGATTTATGTGTCTATCACTATTCGTGAGCGCAGCAGCAACAAAAAAACCATCAGTGTAGAAGAACAGGAACAAAACCTGAAAAATGCCCTCAAAAACCTAAAACTGGATCTTAAGAACCTGTCTTTGGCCGATGCCAACGCCGATTTTGTGCGCATTGAATGGAGAAAAAAAGGGGTAATTACCCAGAAGCGATATTCATTAAAATTGAACAATGCAACGATTTTGGGGCAGGTGTTTACAGAGCTTGATAAACTGGAGATTACAGACGCCTATGTTTCTTATGTGCAACACTCAAAAATTGACAGTCTTAGAAAAGTGGTGAAAATTATGGCAATTAAAGCGGCTAAAAACAAAGCGGACTATTTGCTGGGGGCCATAGGAGAGAAAACGGGCAAAGCGTTGATTGTAAGGGAAAACGATGTGCAATACCCTCAGCCCGTTTGGGCCATGGCCAACGCACGCGGAAGAATGGATAAGCTGGAGTCAGACGGAGACGGAGAAGATTACCCAGACCCTATCGACTTCAAAAAAATAAAAATCGAAAGCAGTATTTACGTTAAATTCTCGATACAATAGGGGCTATTCGCCTGCTTTTTTCTTCCATTTTACCCTGCAGCCAATGGCTTTGGTGAAGTTTACTTCAGGGTCTTTGCCTGCCAGAAGCGTGTTTACAGCATCTTCCACATATTTTTTGTCTGCAGCAGCGGCATCTTCAGAGTTGTTGTCAATTGCGCCTACATATTTTACCACAAACTTCTTTTTTTCTTTTTTCACCACGTACACATGGGGTGTGCGTTCGGCTCCCCATTGTGTGGCAACAGCCTGAGACTCATCGTGCAGATAAGGGAAATTGAATCCTTTGTCTTTGGCACGTTTTTGCATCTCAGGATAGCTATCATCCGGGTATTGCACGGCATCATTCGGGTTGATAGCCAGAACCGGATATCCCTGCGCTGCATATTTGTTATTCAGGGCAATGATACGGTC
>RGEC01000009.1 GCA_009918425.1 Bacteroidota bacterium | reverse complement strand
GTACAGATTAAAATACCCGGAGCCACCACGACTACACAGAAAATATTGATACAGCACAAATAAGCAAGAAGGGGGCGAAAGCCCCTTTTTTATTGATTGCCCGGGCTATAGTTTTGCAACATGAAGATTTTCGTTATCAATGGGCCTAACCTAAACCTTACCGGCACCCGTGAGCCCCATATATACGGAACGGAAACCTTTGATACATGGCTGCCCAACATTCAAGCCCAATTCTCAAACATTGAAATAACGTATTATCAATCCAATGTGGAAGGAGAAATCATTAACATGCTGCACATAGCCGCACAAGACACAAACTGTGCAGGGATAGTGCTAAATGCCGGAGCCTACACACATACAAGCATTGCTATTGCCGATGCTGTTGCAGGCATTTCCACACCGGTAATTGCTGTGCACATGAGCAACCCACTATCCCGCGAACCCGAACGGCATACGGACCTGTTGCTGGGAAAATGCCTGGGTGTAATCAGTGGTTTGGGAATGAAAAGTTATGAGCTGGCAATTGCGTATTTTCAAAAAACACAGTAAATACAGTTTTCTTATAAACACCGGGTGGCGAATTTATGATAGTCCGTAACTTTGCATTATGGGACTCAGACAGGAAAAATTTGCAAAACAACTCCAGAAGGACCTGGGCGATATATTTCTTCAGCACAAAGACTGGGTTGCCGGGCAGTTTGTGACCATTTCCGCCGTTACTGTTAGCCCCGACTTGTCCTCAGCCAAAGTATACCTGAGCTTGTTTAACACCCCACAAAAACCCAAAGTTCTCGAAGCTATTGAGCTCAACGCCCGAGAGATACGCATGGAAATAGCGAAAAAAGTAAAAAACCAGGTAAAAAAGGTACCCGAACTGCGGTTTTATGAGGATGAAACCCAGGAATATGCAGCCAAAATAGACCAACTGCTGGATTCCATTAAGAAAAACTAAATTCATCCGTTGAATGTATCACGGTTTATAGCGCGCCGTTATTTTTTTTCCGGAAAAAACACTTCCGCGGTTAATATTATTTCGGGCATTTCGGTATTGGGCTATGCTGTGGGGTCCTTTGCGCTGCTGGTTTTATTGAGCGCGTTGAACGGTTTTGAACGAATCATTTTTAAGACTTATGAAAACTATTACCCCGACCTAAAAGCACAGCCCACATCCGGTAAGGTTTTTAGCATTGACAACAAAAAAATGAAAACCATTGCCGGTATAACCGGGGTGGAAAAAACCGCATTGGTTTTGGAAGAAAACGCAATTGTTCAATATGGCGACAACCAGGTTGTAGCAACCGTAAAAGGAGTTGAAAAAACATGGCCGGCTGTGGTAAAAACAGATTCATTGCTCATTGCCGGGACCCCGTTGTTTGAAAACAACAAAGGAATCCCATTTGCTTGGCTGGCAGAAGGTTTGGTATACAAACTTGCGTTAAATAACAGCAATAGCGCCGTAACCATCATGGCCCCCCGCAGGGAAAGCGTGGGCATAGCCCAAATGGAGATGAACGAAGACAATATTGCTGTTTCGGCTGTAATTAGGGCAGGCGAAGAGCAAGACAACAAACTACTGACAGTGCCAATAAAATTTGCGCAGGAGCTTTTTGAAAGGGATGGTGAAGCCAGTGCTATCGAAATTAAAGTACGGAATGGAGCAGATATAAGCCAAATAAAAAAGGAAGTTCAAAAAATTGCAGGATCTGAAATGATTGTTCTGGATCGATATGAACAAAACAGGGCGGTGTATAAAATGTTTAACACCGAAAAATGGGTTTCTTTTTCATTAATGGCTTTTGTTTTATTGCTGATTAGTTTCAATTTGCTGGGGTCTTTGAGTATGCTGGTTCTTGAAAAAAAGGAGGACATAAAACTCCTCAGTCACATTGGCATGCGCCTTAAAAGCATACGGGCCGTGTTTTTCAAAGAAGGCCTGCTGGTGGCCATGGCCGGCACATTTGCCGGATTGTTGCTTGGTGTAATTATGGTTTTGATTCAGCAAAAATTCGGGATTATAACAACCCAAAGCAGCATTGCTGCGGTTTACCCTGTAGCACTGAAAGCCTCAGATTTTATTTTTATTTTAGGTCTTTGTGGGTTTTTGGGGATAAGCAGTGCAATATATCCTGCGCTGAAATCTGTGCAATCCTTGTAAATTTGCAATCAACATGCGAAAATCAACAGGTTTAGCAGGTCTTATGGCGCTTTTATGCGCCGGAAACCTTCAGGCACAATCGGTTGCAGAACAGCAACTGAATTTTGAAAGGGTTCGTGTTGCAAAAGCCCGAACAGAAGCCCGTATTCATAAAATGTTTCGCGATAGCGGCCTATCTGAAACCCCAAAATATATCTACTGGCGAGCCTTTAAAATGGAAGACCAGCTGGAGCTTTGGGCTACAGACAGCAGCAGCCGAAATTATAAAAAAATAAAAACCTACTCCATCTGCCAAAGCAGTGGTGACTTGGGGCCAAAACGAAGATTTGGCGATTTGCAGGTTCCTGAAGGGTTATATTACATAGAAAAATTCAACCCCCACAGCAATTACCGACTCAGTATGAAAGTGGCTTATCCCAACGAAAGCGACCTGGTTTTTGCGGATAAAAACAATCCCGGAAACGAGATTTATATTCACGGAGGATGTGCCAGTGTGGGTTGTTTGCCAATGACAGACAGCCTCATTGACGAAATTTATTGGGTGACCATTCTTTCGCAAAACTATCAGGGATCCAAAGCCAAAATACCCATTGATATTTTTCCCTGTAACTTCAACAACAAAAACTGGGCTCACCTAAAAACCACTTACGGACACAAACCCCAGCTCATTAAGTTTTGGGAAAATCTTGAAGAAGCATATGCCTTTTTCCGGGACAAAAAAATCGCACCCGGATACTGGGTGGACCAACAAGGCAAATACAATATTGTATTTCCCCAGTTTCATACTGGTTACAGTCAGAAAAATTACCAATATCCCAACTCTTGGTTTTGCTTGATGACCTTGCGCTGCCGGCAGGCAAACTGCGCCTGCGGCTGAATGGAAGTGACGGCGGGCATAATGGATTAAAAAGCATCAATGAAACGCTTGGCACCACAAACTATGCACGGCTCCGTTTTGGGATTGGCAATGGGTTTCCCAAAGGCCGCCAATCAGACTTTGTGCTGGGTAAATGGAATTCGGAGGAACAGGAAATTATACAGGCCTCCACCACCAAAGCGGCCGACGCCTTACTTTTGTATATAACCCAGCCGCAAAATATTGCTATGTCTCGCATCAATGCAGCCGGATAATGCCAACCATTGAAACGATAATAAGCCCAGCACTTTTTCACCTTTACGAGGGTGGTTTGGAGCATAAAAATGTTGTGGTTATTGATATTTTGCGGGCTACAACCACTATATGTGTGGCGTTTGCCAACGGAGCCAAAGAAATTTTACCCGTGGCAAAACCGGAAGACGCAGCAGCTATGCAACAGATGGGATGGGTTGCGGCCGCCGAAAGGCATGGTGAAACCGTTGAAGGATTTGACCTGGGAAATTCCCCACAGGATTACACCCAAGAAAGGGTGTCAGGCCAGAAAATTGCTTTAACCACAACCAACGGCACCCGTGCCCTTCAAATGAGCGGTGCCGCAAAAAATATTTTTGTCGGATCGTTTCTCAACCTAAAAACCTTAACCGAGTACTTACGCAACGACAACAGCGACATACTTTTGTTCTGTGCCGGATGGAAAGATAAATTTAATCTGGAGGACACGGTTTTTGCAGGTGCTGTGGCTAACCGTCTAGCGGAATCTTTTACCATCTCCGATGATGCCACACTGGCTGCCATAGACCTGTATCAAAAAGCGGAAACAGACCTGACTGAATATTTGCAAAAAGCCAGTCACGTAAATCGTTTTAAGAGCCTGCATATAGAAACAGACCTGGAGGCTTGTTTGAAAACAAACACGCTGAACGTGTTGCCGGTGTTTAGGAATGGCAGTATACAAAACCAAAACCATGTCTGAGCGCAGCTTAAAACCCGATTTTTTTGAATTTTTCATTGAGCTTTCCACCCATAACCAAAAAGGGTGGTTTGATGAAAATAGGGCACGGTATGAGCGGGATGTTAAAAAACCCTTTGAAGACTTGGTAGGAGAGCTTCTAAAGGCGTTTGCCGGACAGCAAAAAGCAGAGGTTACAGTTCGCCCGGGCGATTGTATTTTTCGGATAAACCGGGACATTCGTTTTTCCAAAGACAAAACACCATACAAACTCAATCGCAGCGCGATAATTTCGCCTGTAGGAAAAAAATCACTGGGACCAGATGGGTTTTACTTTGAAGCCGGGCCCGAACAGTGCGCTTTTTACGCGGGTTTTTATATGCCCAACAAAGAACAGCTTATGCAAATTCGCAGGCATATAGCCAAAAACCCAAATACATGGGATGAAATAACCCGGGAAAGTGCCTTTAAATCTACTTTTGGTGATGTTTTGGGAGAAAAGCAAAAAAGAATTCCCGCAGAACTCACTGCTCAGAAAAACCTGCCCGCCGCCGTTTACAACACCCAGTTTTATATACAGCATCTTATGGAGCCTGAAGTTTTTATTGAGCAAGACCCTGTTGTTGTACTGATGAATTTGTGGAATAAAGCCCAAAAACTGACAAAATTTCTTTCTGACGCAACCCATGTTCAGGATTGAGAGATATTAACGAACTTTGCAACACAAATGAACCCAAACACCTCCAAAAGACCCATTAGGGTGCTGGTAGCCAAAGTAGGCCTTGACGGCCATGACCGGGGCGCCAAGGTGATAGCCTCCGCACTCAGGGATGCAGGCATGGAGGTGATTTATACCGGCCTTCGGCAAACCCCTGAAATGGTGGTTCAGGCAGCCCTTCAGGAAGATGTGGATGCCATAGGCATCAGTATTCTCTCCGGGGCGCACAATACCGTTTTTCCAAAAGTGCTTGAACTGATGAAACAGGCAGGCATGAACGACGTATTACTGACAGGCGGCGGAATCATACCGGATAAAGATGCCGAAGACCTGAACAAACTGGGCGTGGCCAAACTGTTTCCGCCGGGAACCGAAATGGCCGCTATTGTCGATTATATCACGCAGTGGGTAAAACAAAACAGACCTTTTTAACCTTTCATGGACACGATTGCTACATACGAGAACATTCTTACAGAGATACAAGAAGGTGTTCTTACCATTACCCTTAACAGGGAAACAAAACTCAATGCTCTTACACTTAAAACCCTGCAGGAAATTCGAGCAGCTATAGTTGCGGCTCAGACAGATGAAACGGTTAAGGGTGTTATTTTGACAGGTTCAGGCACCAAAGCGTTTGCAGCGGGTGCAGACATCAGCGAGTTTGCTCATTTTACAGAGGATCAGGCAACGCGTATGAGTGCTGATGGACACGATGTGATGAACACCATAGAAAACAGCGAAAAGCCGGTAATTGCCGCTGTAAATGGTTTTGCCCTTGGGGGAGGCTGTGAATTGGCTATGGCCTGCCACATGCGTATTGCCTCAGAAAATGCCAAATTCGGACAACCCGAAGTTAACCTCGGCGTTCCTCCGGGATATGGGGGCACCCAGCGCATGATTCAGCTTGTGGGCAAAGGGAAAGCGCTAGAGCTTTTACTTACCGGCGATAGTGTTGACGCCCATTCAGCGCTTCAGCTTGGGCTGGTAAACCATGTTGTTTCTCTTGATGAGTTGCTACCGAAAAGCCGTGATATTTTGGCAAAAATTGCCACTAAAAGCCCTGTAGCTGTTGGAAAGGTCATCAAATGTGTAAACGATTTCTTCCGCCCCAATGTAAATGGCATGCAGCGAGAGATTTATGAATTCGGCGAAGCCTTTATCACAGAAGACTTTAAAGAAGGTACAGACGCCTTTCTTAACAAAAGAAAACCCAATTTTTCAGGCAAATAATTGGGGGTATAAAGAAAAACAATTGTATTAATCACAAACAAAAACCAGTATATGAAAAACATCACCAAACTATTTTTTATGGGAGCCACAACTCTCATGATGGCCACATCCTGCAAAAAGGAGGACGACAAAAACACAACACCAACCCCGTCAGCAAACGCCGGACTAACATCCTGCAGCGTTAATGGCAAAGCATGGACCAGTGGAAAAACAGGCACATACACAGGGTTGGATAGTTTTCCAGGATGTGAGGCTTATATGTCGGGCGACACCATGACATTTGTTTCCACCAATTTTTCAGACACATCGGTTGTGCTTGCCCAGCTGACACTTACCCCCGGCAGAACAGGAACCTACACAGGAACCACATCAACCGAAGGAGGTATGTTTTATCTGCCAAAGTTTGACGAAACATCCCTTTTTCAGGCCTTTTTGATGTATACCACCAGCTATACTTTTACCATCACAAAATGGGACAACACAACCAAGAAATTCTCCGGCACTTTTAATTTCAACATGGTTTCCAATACCGGTGGTTCCGGCTTCAATATTACCAATGGAAAATTTGAAGATGTAAAATATTTCATCAATTAACACAAACAACCAATAGTAAAAAAAACCCGCATTGTGTGCGGGTTTTTTTATGTCATGAAGGGCCATGTTTGCAGTGAATCGCTGAGCAAAAATTTATGCAACTCCCTCACTTGCTCAACGATGCTGTGGTTTTCGTCATTGTGAATGAGATAGTGGCATTTTGTTGCCAATTCCCCTTGGGACATCTGTTTTTGGATTCTCAATAAAACCTCTTCACGTGTACAATGGTCGCGGTTCATAACCCGTTCAATTCTAAGTTCTTGTGGTGAAACAACACCTACTACCCTGTGCAAGCGTCTGAAACTGCCACTTTCAAAAAGAATAGCAGCTTCTTTAAGTGTATAAGCCCTGTCTTCATGGCTGGCGCACCAGTTTTCGTAATGCTCAAAAACGAAAGGATGCACGAGGTTGTTGAGTTTGTCTGCATCATCCTTGCTTCCAAATGCCACTGACCGCAGAAACAAGGTGTTGATTTCTCCGTTTTCGAGAACCTGGGGGCCATAGGTATCAAGGAGCGCAGATTTCAGTGCTTTGTTTTCGGCATATAGTCGTTTTGCCTCTGTATCGGCATAATACACAGGTACCCCAAGCGTTTCAAACACGCGGCAAACAGTGGTTTTTCCACTTCCAATTCCGCCGGTGATGCCAACGCGCAGCAAAATGTTTTAAGCCTTGGCCTGAGGGTATGCCGCCATGGTCATTTCCATGCTTATGGCCGCTTTTTCAGCTTTAATTTTACCTTCCTCAACCTCAAGGATGAAGTGAGTGTCCGTAACCTGAGCTATTTTGGCGTGGAAACCACCCGTGGTTATCACATGGTCGCCTTTTTTAAGTTCTGCCAAATAGGCTTTAGCCTTTTTTTGCTTGCGCATTTGTGGCCAGATCATAAAAAAGAAAAAGACCACCATAATCAGCAACATGGGTAAAAAAGAGCCGATTCCACCGGGTGATCCGGTCGCAGGTGTTTGCAGTAGGGTAAATAATGTATTCATTAATGATTGTTTTGTTCTTCTTCCTCTTGTTCTTCCGGGGTTGAAAACACCGTGGCCTTGAACTTCAGCACAATGGTTTCAACAGTTGAGTTTTCAAAATCCACAGTGATGGATTTTACATTTTCCAGCCCTTCTTTCGAGCCCTTTCCGGTTGAACTGAAAGTAGCATCTACATAACCCTCCTCACCCGGTTTAACGACATTTCTGGTCCAGCCCGGTGTGGTACAGCCACAGGATGCCTGACAATTTCTTATCAGCAAATCTCCTTTGCCGACATTTTTAAATTTATAGCGGTGCTGAACCTGCATTCCGGAGGTTATTTTTTTAAAATCGTACACCGTATCTGTGAATAAGGGAGTTCCTTTTGGGCCGTTGTTTTCAGGTTTAGGGTTTTCTGCACTGGCCTGATTCTCAATTTTATCGGGTGAAACACTTGAATTGTTATTGCCACAGGCAACCATAAGCCCCATGGCTAAAAGCGAAAAGTAAATCAGAAACGGATGTCTCATAATGCAAATATACTAAGATTATTTATCCCGCAACCCTCTGCCTGACTTTACAATAACGCCGCTTTCGGTAAGGGAAACGCGCAATTTGTCCAGCACGCCATTCAAAAAACGGCCACTATTAGGCGTGCTGTATTCCCTAACAATATCCAGGTATTCATTAATGGTTACCTTAAGAGGAACATGGGGAAATGAGGTAAACTCCGCCAGGGCAAGTTTCAGACAAAGCAAATCAAGAACAGCGATTCGTCCCGGATCCCAGTTTTCGGTCACTGTGCTCACATATTCTTCATATTTTTCGCTGTTTGCTGCAACCAGGTCAAAGAGCGTCAGCGCCATTTTCACCTCGTCATCTTCCTTGGAATAAGGAATGCCGGGAGTAATATTTTCAGGACTAACAGAGAGTGTTTTTTCAATTTCGCGGTCTATGGTGTTTTCATCATCATCCCAGGCGCCATACATTTCCTGCATAAGCAGGTAAAAAGGCTCGCATTCGCCAAGCAGATAGCGATAAAATTCTTGCAAGAAGGTTTGTTGTTGTGCAATGTCAGGCGCGTCAAAAACGCAATAATCCATGGTGAATTCTTGTAAGAACAACCAATCTGTAATATCAGGGAAAGACTCTCCAAATTCCGACCAGTTTGGAGTAAAGTAACGGCGTTTGTACTGGAGTGTTTTATCGTAAATGCCGCTAACTACAGTGTTGTTGTTCAGCAGCCCCAGGCGGCGGATTTTTTCTTTATCGGGATAGAATTTTTTTGCTTCAATTTCCTGCTCACTCAGCAAATACTCGTTTAAATAATGGGGCAGTTCCAGCAAAAACACGTACACATCATACGTGGCCATGAGAGAGGACAACAACCCTTGTCTGCATTGTGTTTTGGCGGAATCGCCACCCTGCTGCGCCGCATACAAAGCTTGCAGCGCTTTTATCCTTACCAACCTCCGTGAAATCATAGAACGATGTGGCAAAGATACAACAATTGGGGCGGATAGCCTAAAAACCAATGTGGTCGGGATGTGTTAGTCGGGGTCGTAACCAAACTGCTTTAGCATGTTTTTACTGTTTCTCCAGTCTTCACGCACTTTCACAAACAATTCCACAAAAATATGTTTACCAAAAAACGCTTCCAGGTCCTTTCTGGCATTCGTTCCCAGCCGTTTGATGGCTTCCCCTTTGTTTCCAATAATAATACGTTTCTGGCTGTCGCGTTCTACCACCAATTCACAGGAAAGCCGAATAATTTTTTCCTCTTCTTTGAAGAAAAGGGTTGTTACCTCAAGGCTGTAGGGAACCTCATCCTGATATAGTTTTAACGCGTGATTGCGAATAATTTCATTGACAAAAAACCTTTCTGAGCGATCGGTGATCTGGTCTTCGGGAAAATAAGCTGGATGTTCAGGCAAATAGGAAATTACCTCATTTTCCAGTTTGTCGAGCTGAAAATTGTTGAGGGCAGACAATAGCATAAAGGCATCGGCTTTGTATGTGCCCGCGACTTTCAGCATAACAGCCTCCAGCTGGTTTTGCTTCACCGTATCAATTTTATTAATAGCCACAATCTTTTTGGCCGATGATTTTTCAAAACGGCGCAGCAGTTCTTCCGGAATTTCTGTTGCCCGCACATCAAGCAAAAGAATAAGCACATCGCTATCGTCCATTGACTCGTGAACGGCAGCCATCATTTTTTCATGCATTTTATAGCTTGCCTTGCGCAGAATTCCCGGTGTGTCAGAGTATATAACCTGTGCGTTTTCGCCTGTTTTGATGCCCAGTATGCGGTGGCGGGTAGTTTGTGCCTTGGGGTTTACAATGGCTAGTTTATCTCCCATCAGCGCATTGTACAGCGTGCTTTTACCCGCATTGGGCATTCCAATGATGCTAACAAAACCCGCTTTGAATGCCATTTTACTTCCCGGTTCAAAGTTAACCCATTACAACCCACTTTGGGGCTATCTTTGTAAAAGCATGCGCTTTGTCTGTCTTTTACTTTCTCTTTTATGTGCCGGTTTTTCGGATGTAACCGGACAAACCCCGCTGGACAGCACACGCTACGGTTTTGCAAGAGGCAAAACAGGATTGATGCTAAAGCGCGGCTGGGATTTGGCTAACGCCCCCGGTAGCGGGCATTATCGGCAGGCCGACAAAAATGCTGAAATGCTGAAATTACCTGAAGAGGCGATCAATTTTGTGCCGGTTTTTACCGATGAATTTGATTCCTTAAACACAAATATCTGGCAAATCGGGCAGCCCTGGGGTCGCTACCACGGTCAGCAGCCGCATCAGTATTATGGCGACAGTGAAGTATTTGTTAAAAACGGTGTGTTGTTTTTGCAAAACCGCTTTGCTCCGCGAAATTTTGCTTCCGGAGACAGTAGCATAAACATCCCTTACGGCACAGGATTGATAAACACAGCCAATACACAGACCTTTCGGTACGGTTTTTTTGCCATTCGCAGCAAGAACCCATCCGGTCCCGCCACATGGCCTGCATTCTGGCTCACCGGTAAAAACAACTGGCCGCCGGAGATTGACATTTTTGAAATGTATGGTAAAAAAACCGGTAAAAGCATCCACCGGCAAACCATGACCCTGCATTTCGGTAAAATAGAAACCCACACCAAAACACACCTGATGAAGGCGGTAAACCTAATCCCGGACACTGATTCAGCCTTTCATATATATGCCTGCTTGTGGACGACTGACAAGGTGGTTTTTTATACCGATGGCGTTCCCGTGCGCCAAATCAGAATGAACAAATGGATGCGGCAGTTTTATCAAGAGCCGATGTATATGGTGGTAAACAATGCTGTAGATCACCGCTATCTTCCGTATTTGAATAACAGCCGACTGCCCGTTTCTATGGAGGTAGACTGGATTCGGGTGTATGCTGACCCGAAACCGTAAAAAGAGCATTTTTGAGGTCGGTTCTTTATTATCTTTACCCTTTGAATTTGCATGGCAGAAAAGAAACTTTTTCTCTTAGATGGCATGGCCCTGGTTTACCGGGCCTTTTTTGCCTTTAACCAAAACCCGCGTATTACCAGCACAGGCCTCAATGCCAGCGCTATGTTTGGTTTTACCAACACGCTGCTGGACGTGCTGAACAAACAAAAACCCACCCATATTGCTGTAGTTTTCGATACCGACAAACCTACCGACAGGCATATTGAGTACGAGAAATACAAAGCACACCGCGAAGAAATGCCAGAAGATCTACGCAGGAGCCTTCCCTATATCCGGCGCATCATTGAAGGGTTTAACATCCCGGTCATAACACACGACGGATATGAGGCGGATGACATCATTGGCACATTTGCGCTTCAGGCTGCCGAACTGGATTTTGATGTTTATATGATGACACCTGACAAAGATTTTGGGCAGCTTGTTCGCGAACATGTATTCATCTACAAACCGGGCCGCATGGGCAACCCCGATGAAGTACTGGGTGTTCCCGAAGTGCTGAAAAAATGGGAAGTGGAAAGGGTTGATCAGGTTATTGATATTCTCGGACTTTGGGGCGATGCGGTTGACAATATTCCAGGCGTGCCCGGCGTGGGTGAAAAAACCGCCAAAAAACTCATACAGGAGTTTGGCAGCATTGAAAACATTCTGGCCAATACCGATCAGCTAAAGGGCGCTATGAAGGAAAAGTTCGAAAACAACCGCGAGCAGGCCATGATGAGCAAAAGATTGGCAACCATTAATACCGCTGTTCCCGTGGATCTGCACCCCGAGGAGCTGATATTGAAATCACCGGATGAAGAAAAACTGAAGACGGTTTTCAACGAACTGGAGTTTCGCACCATGATGAAACGGGTTTTTGGCGAAAACGGAACCCCGGTCGCCGCCGTGCCTTCTGCGGGAAACAACCGCATGCAGACCAGCCTCTTTGACTTGCCGGAATCACCAGCCCCCGAACCTGTTAGGGAGTATAAAACCCTGAATGATGTAAAACATCGCTATGTGCTGTGTAGCACAGACGAACTGATTCAGGAGGCGATTCAGCAAATGCAGAACGCAACAGAATTTTGCTTTGACACCGAAACCACCGGTTTGGTGGCATTCGATGCCGACATTGTCGGTCTGGCGCTGAGCTGCAAGCAAAACGAAGGCTATTACATCCCTTTTCCGCGAGAATTTGAGGCCGCCAAACACTTATTTGCCCGTTTTCGCGAACTGTTTGCAGGCAAAAACCGCAAGGTGGCGCAAAACCTTAAGTATGATGTATCTGTGCTCAAACGTTACGGAATAGAGGTCTCGGGCCCGTGTTTCGACACCATGCTGGCTCACTATCTTATAGAGCCCGATATGCGCCACAACATGGATTTATTGGCCGAAAGCTATTTACACTACAAACCCATCAGCATAGAAACGCTCATTGGCAAAAAGGGGGCTGCTCAGCTGAGCATGGCGGTGGTAGATGTAGAAAAAGTCAAAGAGTATGCCGTAGAAGACGCTGATATTACACTGCAACTTAAACAAAAACTTGAAATAGAACTACACAACAGAAACGTATATAGTATTTTTGAAAATTTAGAAATGCCGCTGGTCTCTGTTCTGTCTGAAATAGAAAAAGAGGGTATTCGGATAGACACAGATTTTTTGAAAGAATACAGCAAAGAGCTTAACCGCCAAAGCCTGGAGATACAAACCCGCATTTTTGAATTGGCGGGTGAAGAGTTTAACATTTCTTCGCCAATGCAGGTAGGAAAGATATTGTTTGAAAAACTGAAACTGGTAGACAAGCCCAAGACTACCAAAACCGGACAATACCAGACCGATGAGGAAACCTTACTTTCTCTTGCCGGAGAACATGAAATAGTGCAGCGTATTCTAGATTTCAGGCAATTACAAAAACTGAAAGGAACCTATGTAGATGCATTGCCTATGCTCGTAAATAACCGAACCGGCAGGGTGCACACTTCTTTTAATCAAGCGGTGGCGGCCACAGGTCGATTGAGCAGCCAAAATCCGAACCTGCAGAACATCCCTATCCGCACAGAGCTGGGCAAAGAAGTGCGCAGGGCGTTTGTGGCCAGGGATGAAAACCATGTGTTGCTGAGTGCAGATTATTCGCAGATAGAATTGCGCGTGATTGCCCATGTGAGCGGGGATGAGGGTATGATGGATGCCTTCCGGCAGGGAATAGACATTCATACCGCTACCGCTGCCAGGGTATGGGGAGTGCCGCTGGATGCAGTTGACAAAGACATGCGCCGAAAGGCAAAAACCGTCAATTTTGGTATCATTTACGGAATATCTGCTTTTGGATTAAGTCAGCGGGTTGGTATTTCAAGAAAAGAGGCCAAAGAGATCATTGACAATTATTTTGAGAAGTTTCCGGGCATCAAAAACTACATGGACAACACCATCGCCTTCGCGCAGCAACATGGCTATGTGGAGACAATTATGGGACGCCGCCGATACATCAGAGACATCAACAGTCGAAATGCCACGGTGCGCGGGTTTGCCGAACGAAACGCTATCAACGCGCCCATTCAGGGGAGCGCTGCGGATATGATCAAATTGGCGATGATAAAAATTCACGCCTGGCTCAGGGAAAATCATCCCCAAACCCGCATGATTTTGCAGGTTCACGACGAATTGTTATTTGATGTCCCTAAAACCGAGGTGGAAATTGTTGCACCCCACATCAAACACATTATGCAAACAGCTATGACGCTGAATGTGCCGGTGGAAGTGGAATATGGCACCGGAGATAACTGGTTGCAGGCACATTGATTATAACAAAAAAGCAGATATAAGCGTTATTCATGAAGACCTCCGGAGTAATGAAGACCATTTTTTTTCTTACAGGGTTTCTGTGCGCTGTGGCATTGGCTGCCCAACCGGCCAATGAATCATTGGCGCGACAGTATATGGAAAACCGCGAATATGAAAAAGCTGCGGATTTGTATGAGGACCTACACAATAAAAACCCGGGTGATTTTAATTTGTATGATGCGTATCTGACCGCTTTGCTCATGAGCAAACAAACAGACAAGGCGGAGAAACTGGTATTAAAACGCAAAAAGAAGTTGCCGCAGGTTATGCAATACAGGGTAGATGAGGCATACTTGTTGGAAAAACAAGGTCAGGTACCGGAAGCCGAAAAACTGTATAAAAAAGTGGCAGACATGCCTGAATTGTCTGTGCAGCAGTATTATGAGCTGGCTGATGCTTTTCGCCGCAGAAGCAAATACAACTGGGCAATTTATGTATATGAGCGGGGCGAAGAACAATTTGGGTTTGCAGCAGATTTTTCAACCCGCCTGGCTCAGATGTACATGGAAACAGGCAATAAAACCAAAGGGCTGGAAAAATATGTGCAAATGGTATTAACATCAGGGTTTGCTTATGATCAAAGCAAACAGCTTTTTGAGATGAATGTGACTGACAGTGCGGATTTTGCCATATTGCGCACAATTTTACTGAGGCAATTGCAGAAAGCCCCCGACAATTTTGAGCTCAACGACTTGCTGAAATGGACGTTTATCAAAACCAAAGACTGGGATGCCGCTTTTTTACAAACCAAAGCCCTAGATAAACGCCTTAAGGAAAAAGGGGCTCGCGTAATAGAACTGGGTGATCTTTGCGAGAGTAATGAGGCATGGGCAGTCGCTACGCGTTGTTTTGAGTACGTAAAAACACTGGGCACAAATGGCGAATATTACTACGCGGCTGTTTCCGGCCTGTTGGAAACGCGTTTTCAGCAATTGAAAACAGAAGTTAAACCGGCTCCCGAAACCTTGCAGACCCTGGAAACGGAAATGTTGCAATTTTTGACAGAAAATGGTTTCAATGATGGCACCTGGCGCATCGCATCGCGCTTGTCTGACGTTTACACGCAATTCAAACACACACCGGATAAGGCGGTGGATTTGCTGGAAAAGTTTTACCGTGTCCCCGGTCTTTCAATGAAAAACCAAGCGGAAGCCAAACTGGCACTCGGCGATGCCTACATTGCAGACAGCGATGTGTGGAGCAGCGAGTTGTTGTTTGCCCAGGTAGAAAAAGACTTTCCAGAAGATCCATTGGGGCAGGAAGCCAAATACCGCAGAGCCCGGCTCAGCTATTACCGCGGTGACTATGACTGGGCCATGTTGCAACTTGATGTATTAAAAGGCGCAACTACACAATTAATCTCCAACAATGCCATACGGCTGGCGCTTACCATAACCGAAAACCTTGGTATAGACAGCAATTACGACGCATTGGAGCGTTTTAGCAAAGCCGAACTATTGTTGGCACAAAACAAACTTGAGGAAGCCGAGCGTGAAATGGACAGCATACCCAAACTCTACCCGGGTCATTCTTTGTCGGATGATATTTTGTTGCAAAAAGCCATCATTCGCGAAAAACAATATCGGTTTGAAGATGCCGCCGAATTATATAATACCCTTGTTGTGGCCTTTGGCCATGATATTCTGGCCGACAACGGCTGGTACCGACTGGGTTTGTTGTACGAATACAAACTGAAAGATTCTGAGCAAGCGCGTAAAGCCTACGAAAAAGTTATTTTGGATTTTCCGGGAAGTTTCTTCATGCCGGATGCCCGTGCCAGGTTCAGAAAATTACGTGGCGATAAACTGGGGTCTTGATTATTTTTTACCCAATACATGTTCTTTTCGTTTACGCCGCAAACGAAAATACATGAAGACACAACCAATAAACAAACCTGTCATTACCCAGGCAGGAGTGTTGGTATACCAAACCATTTTCTTTTCAGCAGCGTCCTTCGTAAAACCTGCGAGGGCCTCAATGGCGGCGAGTGCGGCTGCGGCGAGGCACAAAAGGCTCATCACATGGTAGCGTATCATTCTTTTTTCGGTTTATGGTTCCACTTACATTCATGATTTCCCAGTCGGAAAAGGTCTGGTCGCTTTCCATACCTTCTCCCGTAATAATCTGTTCCGGAGTGGTAATTTTAACAAACTTATCGGTATAAATTCTGCCTTTTTGCTGATCCCACACCAGCTCTTCGGTTTCCAGTTTTTCGCATTTTACATTCAAAACACGTACGTTTCTGCGCACAATTACCCGTTTTTTGTCTGTGTAGCTTATTCCATATTCACTGAGCAGGTAACTTTCTATTTTTCCATTTGCATCCAGAAAATCAGCGCGTATGCCTTTGGGCATTTCAATATAGGGGTTGCGAACGTTCTTAACCCCAATCATCACAGGACTTTCAATCACCGCTTTCAGTATACCCGAGTCGGTGTATTCGACAGTAACATTCTCTGCGGTTTCCCGTGTGGCAATACTGTCGGTTTTTTTACTGCGGTAGCTGCCGCCGGGTTTTTCGGAACAGGCAACCCAAACTAAGGGCAGCAATATGAGCAGCAATGGGCGCATCAGTCAAATTTACGGCGCTGAAACCAGATGTCGCCCAGGTTCATGCTTAAAGAAAACAGCAGGTAGTCTTCCCTTGCCAGTCCGCCGGTGTTTTTGCCGCGTGTCAGGTATTCAGCCTGAAGGTGCACGATGCTGCGCAAGGTTCGGTTGTCATAATAGCGTCGGGATAAAGGAATTCCAAATCCCACAAAAGCACGCTGCTCGGTAATAGTATACGGGCTTCCTGCAGCGGTAAGCACATTCTGGGTTTCTGCCATAGCCACACCCAGGCGTACGGGGGGTTTCATGCGTTTTTTACCCGGGGCTTTTTCATCCATAGGGTTCAGGATAAACGTTAATCCATAATCGCTGCGATTGGCCAGATTGCCGCCCGGGTTGAAAAACGCCGAGTAATTTCCCCACAGTGATTTGCGGTAATCCATAGACACACTAAGAGCCCTGCGGAACCTAAACTGATACCCAACACCAAAGGAAGCAGGCATGGTAAACGATTTGTTGCCCGATTGTTCGTTAAGAACTGTATCTACCACCAGCAGCCGATTGACTCCACCTCCGCTGAGAAGTTCTAAGGTTTGTGCCATGCGGCTTAAATTGGCGCGCATGCCGGAATGAAAACCATAGCTTAAACCAAGATGGTGTGCTGTACTGTCTTTTTCCAATGACAGCAAAAGACCGGCACGGTGCTGAAAACCTTTAACATCGACCACCCTTTCGTCTTCCACAAACTGAAAACCAACAGTATCGGGGAAGCTAAACACTGCGTTGTCTTTCAGCTGCCCAAACATATACCCGCCCGAATAACCCAGCTGTATATGTTTCCCAAGCTTTACAGCCTGGGCAAGTTCTAGCACGTTGATGCCGCCGCTACCCACATGTGCAGTTCTGTTACGAAACGGAGTAGCACTCTCATAATTGTAATTGTATCCCATGCTGGTAGAGGGATACAAGGCAAAAGCCGAGTTCCAGGCAAAGGGTGTGGATTTGTATTTTTTTACAACTTTGCCATTGGTCGCTTCCTCGAAAACTTTGTGTTTTTCGGTTTTGTAGTTGTTAAAAGCCATGCTCAGGTAGCTGAAAGAGCCGCCGTTAAACGACTGTGTTTCATTTCCGGAGCGTATGGTTCCAAACCGTCCATTCATTCCAAAATCCATAGTGGCGTAGCGCAAATTGCCCAGGGTAGCCGGGTTTAATAGACTATAACTATAGGCACCGCTGAATGTTTGGCTTGCGGCACCTGCCTGTAGAAAATTCGGCTGTATCAGCTCGCCCAATCCATAATTACTGTAAGGCGACAAGGTGTAGTTCTGGCCCGCGGTCTGTGCTTTAAGGGCAGTCGTACCCCACAGAGATAATATGCAAAGGGTTTTCTTAATATCCATTCAAACGCAGGGTGTGATATAATCCGTAATGAACCAGTAAAGGTTCTGCAAATATCTTTGTTTTGAGGCGTTCCGCCAAAAACGGGGCATTACCTCCGGTCAGAACAACGCAGAGTGAGGAGGTTTCCTGCAAAAAGGATGTGATTCTTCCGGTAACTTCCTGTATAAAGCCAGCCTGAACGCCGCTCAGAATGGCAGTTTCGGTGGTGTCACCCAGCAGATCTTCAAAATTGCGGTGTTCTAATTCCGGTAAGCGCTGTGTGAATGTGTTTAATGCCCTGTAGCGCATCTTCAAACCCGGAGAAATACTGCCGCCCAGGTAGGTGTTGTTTTTCAGAAGTTCAAATTTTAGGCAAGTGCCGGCATCCACTACCAGCAGGTCTGTTTCGGGAAATAAAAAGGCAGCACCCGCCACCCCTGCCAGCCGATCTGCACCCAGTGTTTCCGGGGTTTGATAAGCCAGGGCAAACGGGAGTTTTACCTTGTGGCCGATGGACATAACAGGGCAATTTAACGAAGAAAAATCCGGGTTGGTGTTTGTAACGTTGGCAAGACCCACAGCCTTACAGCCGGTGGTTTCCGGAAAAATGTCCGCAAAACCGGATTCCAGCAAAGTTCCTTCCTCCGAAAAACGGGCGAATTTGGTTTTTGTATTGCCTATATCCAGGGTCAGGTACATGCGGGCAAATCGGTTTATTGCTGTCAAAGTTACGCTTGTGGCACATGTGTATCTCTATTTTTTCGATGGGTTTGGCTTTTTATCCCAATCAAAGCTAATATCGCAGTTGTTGAAGCCGTACAGATTTCCCCTAGCTATACTCCTCATCGGGGCTTTGCTTCGCTGTATCTGGACTGCAGATATGGAATGGAAATTTGATGAACAGGAAATGTTTCGTCTGGCCGGTGATGCCTGGAAAAACGGTCTGCCAATATTAGGCATGCCATCCGGAGCGGGCTTGCCCAATGCAGGATTCAGCATTTGGCCGTTCGCTTTGCTTTACGGAATAAACCCCACACCTTTATTCATGGCTATGGGTGTACAATGGCTCAATGTTTTTGCACTCGCGCTGATGTTGTTTTGTGCGCTTCGTTATGAGGAACCTGTAAAAACTAAAATATTATGGGGACTCGCAACTTATGCGGTTTCCCTAATGCCGGTATTGTTTTCCCGGAAAATATGGGCGCAGGATTTAATGCCTGTTTTTATTGCATTAATGTGGTGGGGCTATCTGTACCGAAACAAATGGTATGCACTTGTGATTACAGGTATTTTTTGCGCATTTGCAGGTCAGTTGCACCTGAGCGGTTTTTTCTATGCTGCCGGGTTTTTGCTGACCATGTTCATTTTCAAACAAGTTGGCCGAAAGCAATGGCTTTGGATTTTTATGGGAGTCATTCCTGCTTCTTTGCCTGGTATTCCCTGGGTGATGGCAGTGCTTAACGGCGGGGGTGGCATATCGCATTTTAGCAATATTCTGAAACTGGAATTTTGGTTGCGCCTGCTTACAGATACCCCGGGTTTCAATATGCACTATTTTGCCGCAGGCGAATGGAAAACCTTTATGGCGTTTCCTTCCGGAATATATTTACCCCTGCTGCTCGCAAACGGGATATCAGGGTTGTTCATGCTTGGGATTTTTAAATCCATCAAAACAGGGTTTTCAGATCTAAAACCTTCGCAACCCATAGGTTTTTTGTTGTTTGCCTTTGTGATTATACCCGGCATACTCATCACCCTTTCAGGGATTCCTGTTCGATCCCACTACATGATTGGTGCATTGCCTGTGGCCTCAATAGTTTTTACAATAATAGTAACCAGGTCATTTAAATACGGGAAACAGTTTACAGTAACACTTCAACTAATTTTTACAGTACTCTTTCTGTTCTTTATACACAGGTCTGATATCTTGCGCGGAGATTATGGCAAACCCTATCGCAAACAGGGTAATGTTATTTTAGAAAATCATTCCAATAGTCTGCCGCCTCAGGACCCAGATTGAACAGCAAATCCAGCGCACTTACATCTGCACGGAAACCATGCCGGTCTTCGAAAACCTGTGAATAGGCGGGTGGTGTTGTTTCCGGTTCTTGGAAATGCCATTCATCCACAAAAACCAACGGAACAGGGCACTGCAATTGTCGGTGAAGGCATTCGATGGAATTGACAATAAGCGACCTGAGTGATGTAGTTTCTGTGTTTAGCAGTGGCAAAACACGGTAATCGTAAAACTCAAAAAACGGGGCATTGCCATAGGCTGTTGTTATGGCACGAACGTGTTCCTTAACCCAAGGATTTTGGGTGCTGATAAGCGTTTCTTCAAGCAACCTGGAGCCGCCATGCACAACAGGAACAGAGAGTATTTGAGTATTATTGGGACCTGCAATACCATACCGGGTACGTGAAGTTTGTTTTTCAAAATTTCCTCCTGCTGCCACACGACATTCTCCGTTTTTTAATCCGCTTAAAAACCATGTCACCGAAGGAAATAGGTAAGGGGGCAGGTTTTCAGGCATGGCGCAATTCCTGTAACAGTTCAGACATGGTTTTTTTCAAAACAGGGTGCATAAAACCCGGGGCCAGTTCAACCATAGGTTTCAGCACAAATTCCCGTTCATGTAAATACGGATGAGGCACACACAGTCCGGGGTCGTTGATAATCTGGTCATCAAAAAAAAGTATATCCAGATCTATAATGCGTGGACCCCATTTTTCTTGACGGTTGCGTCCCATACGTTTTTCAATATCAAGCAGGCATTCTATCAAAAAAAGGGGTGACAATTGGGTTTTAACACGCAAAACACGGTTTAAAAAACGTGGTTGATTGGTGTTTCCCCACGGCGTTGTTTCTATAATTTGGCTGGCCGCCTCTATGTGGCCTGCACGCACAGCAATTTCTTCTTCAGCTTTTGACAAAAAACCTTCGCGGTTTCCCAGATTGGAGCCTGAGGAGATGTAGACTGTATGCACACTGCAAAAGTAGTGACTCGTTTATTTGGGTGCGCTGTTTGTGGTTTTTTGTACAGTGTTTTTATTCAGGAATGATTCCAGCCTAAGTCCGGCATTTTCACGCACGTCGAGGTAAAACAGGTTATAATCGCCAATGTGATAGTTGGGGTTTTTGATAAGCCGGCTACCCGGAAAGTGGGGCCGATGCACCCATAGAATGCCATTGTGAACCTTGGCATCGCAAAGATGAGGTCTGGTTTTTTTGAAGTCGCGGAGTACGGCTCCTTTGTGTTTTGATTTTTCTACCTGAATGGTGTCGGTTGTCCAGGAAACGGGGTTATGGCAAACAGCGGTAAACTTTGTGGGTTCATAGCCATAGCGCCAGGTACGCCAGCTGGTCCAGCAGCCAAAATCTGAGCTGTCTTTGCAAGGAATAAGCAGTGTAAATGAATCTGCCGGAACCGGCATGCCGGGCAAATACGCACACACCAAATCCTGTTGAAGGGGTTTGCCCTCTACAAATTCGCGTAAAATTCTGTGGGCGTGTATGGTGCCCTGGCTGTGTGCCGCAATCACAAACGGCCTGCCATTTCGGTGGTGTTCGAGGTAATATAAAAACGCTTTCCGGACATCGCTGTAGGCAAGGTCCAGTGCTTTTTTCTTATCAGATAAATTATGGGTTAAAAAACTGAAATAGTGTGCCTGGCGGTATCGTGGGGCAAACACGCGAAAATGCGCATTAAAAATACTGGCCTGAAAACGGATTGCACCTTTGTCGGTCTCGCCGTTGATTTTGACGTTCCTCACATCGGCATTCCAGCGAAATGAATCTCCGCTGTTGCCGGTAAAGGATGTGGGATGGATAAAAAAAACATCCGCAGCCGGCAAATTTTTTGGGTTCACCAGACTTTTGGGAACTTCATCCGAGGGATCTTTTTTATCAGGATGGGCGGCCCAGTTATCCATCAATGAATACTCCGGGGCCGGTGGCGACGGATAGGCGCTGAACCCGTTTTCAATCACGATGCCCTTTCGAATCTGCTTGCGGACTTTACCACCTTGGGCAAACGACGCTTCAGGGAAGACCAACAAATACGGGATTAAAAAAAGTAAAGCCCTAATTGTGGTTTTCATTGTAGTTCAAAGGTATTAAAACCTTCATAAACACGCAAAAATGGTCGTTGTACAATATCATTTTATCGAAGGAATGTAATCATGGCAGGGCTTTTGCCTTATTTGGGGTAAATTCGCCGATATGAAAAAACTCTTTTCACTCAGTTTACTGTTTCTGGCTTCATATGTTCTGTTTGCTCAGGATCGTGTTTCCACCTACAGCGAGGAAAAAACCGACAAATGGACGGTAAGAAAATTTGAGGGAGATCCTTTGAACGTGAGGATTTATACCTTTAAAAACGGCCTGACCCTTATCACCAGCAAAAATCCGCGTACACCCCGCATTCAAACAATGGTAGCGGTTCGCACAGGCAGTAAAAACGATCCAGCCAACAACACCGGACTGGCGCATTATCTGGAGCATATGCTTTTCAAGGGAACCGACCGCTATGGAACCCTTGACTGGAGCAAAGAGAAACCCCTTCTGGACCGGATTGACGCACTATATGATCAATATAATCAAACCCGTGATGAAAGTGCCAGAAAAGCCATATACAAGAATATTGACAGCGTAAGCCGGTTGGCGGCAAAATGGAGTATTGCCAACGAGTTTGATAAAATGTGTCAGGCGATGGGGGCAGAAGGAACCAATGCATTCACAAGCAATGAGATGACGGTTTACATTAATGATATTCCGACCAATATGTATCACAAATGGCTGGAGCTGGAATCAGAGCGTTACCGCAATCCCATACTCAGATTATTTCATACCGAGCTTGAAGCGGTATACGAAGAAAAAAATATCAGCTTGGACCGTGATGGTGATAAGGTTGACGAAAAACTGATGGCAGAGCTGTTCAAAAAGCACAATTATGGCCTTCAAACCACCATAGGCACGGTAGAGCATCTAAAAAACCCCAGCCTGAAAGCCATCCGCGATTACTTCAATGCCTATTATGTACCCAACAACATGGCCATTATTCTGGCGGGAGACATTGACCCGGATATGGCCGCCGACGGTGTTGCTGAGCATTTTGCCTGGATGCAACCCAAA
>RGEC01000080.1 GCA_009918425.1 Bacteroidota bacterium | reverse complement strand
GCAAATCCCATTCCCGTATGCCTTACCGACATCAACAACGTAAGCGGCATACCCGATTTTTTTCGCGAAGCCAAACAACATCCGCAACTGCATCCCTGCGCGGGCATTGACTTTCGGGAAAGTGAAACCGGAGGGCGCTGCCTGTATGTGGGTATTGCCGAAAATGAAATCGGTTTTGCCGAAATGAACCGCTTTCTGTCTCAATACCGGCTTGCAGGCAAAAAACTGCCACCATGGCCCCCGAAACTGGATTGTGTGCACTTTATTCTCCCCTTTGAGCGCACACAGGAAAGAGGATTTCCTGAAAAACTCAGCGAAAATCACTGGATAGGCATACGGAGCGAACAGATTGGAAAACTACGGCTTTCACCCTGGCAAAAACACCCGCAAAAACTGCTGGCCATGCAACCCTGTACCTTTCGCCATACAGAAGACTTTGAAAGCCATAGATTATTGCGCTGCATCGCCAACAATTGCCTGCTGAGCAAACTCCCGGCGGGAGAAACGGGGCATGAAAAAGACCGATATATGCGTCCGGAAGCGTTACTGCAAAACTATACCGACGCTCCTTTTCTGGTTGAAAACACCCTGCGCCTCATGCAGCGGTGCACCTTTTGTCCCACCTTTGGCGGAAACCAAAACAAGAAAACCTTTACCGGCAATGCCGATGAGGATTTTCGGCTCATGACAGACCTCGCCATGGACGGACTGCGCTACCGCTATCCCCAATACAACTATGCCACCAAGCAGCGCCTGGAAAGCGAAATGAAACTGATTTACGAACTGGGCTTTACCGCCTATTTTCTCATCAGCTGGGACATTTGCCGCTTTGCGCGCGAGCAGGGTTTTTTCTATGTGGGGCGTGGCAGCGGCGCCAACAGCATGGTGGCCTATTGCCTGCGTATTACCGATGTAGATCCCATAGATCTGGATCTTTACTTCGAGCGCTTCATCAATCCCTATCGCACTTCGCCCCCCGATTTCGACCTGGATTTCAGCTGGCAGGATCGCGACAAGATTACCGAATATATCTTTAAGAAACACGGCCGTGAACACACCGCCCTGCTTGCCACATACAGCACTTTTCAGTCTAATGCCGTGGTGCGTGAACTGGGCAAGGTTTTCGGGCTTCCCAAAGAAGAAATAGACCACCTGATGGAAAAGCCCACCTACTTCTCCCCTTCCATGCTGGAGGAACAGGCAGGGCACAAAATCAGGGATGGCAAGGCTGTGTATACCTCCCCCGGTATTGGCGAAAAGGCAATATTATCCAAATCGGTGAGGCCGCAGCAACGAGACACGCTGGCCGGTGAAATCATGCGGCATGCCTTGCGCCTGCACGAATTGCCCAACTATCGCAGCATTCATGCAGGCGGCATCCTCATCAGCGATAAAAGCATCTACCATTATTCAGCACTGGACATGCCGCCCAAAGGCTTCCCCACCGTGCAGTGGAGCATGCTGGAGGCCGAAGACCTGGGACTGGCCAAGTTCGATATCCTCAGCCAGCGTGGGCTGGGTCACATCAAAGATGCGGTCCGGCTGGTAAAGGAAAATACAGGCGAAGACATAGATATACACCGCATTCAGGACTTTAAGACCGATGAGAAAATCAAGCGTGTGATTAGCAGCGGCCACACCATGGGCTGTTTTTATGTGGAAAGCCCGGCCATGCGGCAACTGTTGCGTAAGCTCAAATGCAATGACTACCTCACCCTAGTGGCGGCCAGCAGCGTAATAAGGCCCGGCGTGGCCCGCAGCGGCATGATGCGCAGTTTCATCGAACGGCATATCAATCCTGAAAAACGGAAAGAAGCCCACCCGGTTTTGCAGAAAATCATGCCCGATACCTATGGCATTATGGTATATCAGGAAGATGTGATTAAGGTAGCCCATCATTTTGCCGGACTGGGCCTGGCAGAAAGCGATGTACTGCGGCGCGGTATGAGCGGTAAATTCCGCAGCCGTGAAGAATTTCAGAAAGTGAAAGACCGCTTTTTTACGCTGTGTAAAGAGAAAGGACATCCTGAAAAATTATCGGCTGAGGTGTGGCACCAGATTGAAAGTTTTGCCGGCTACAGTTTTGCCAAGGGACACAGCGCCAGCTATGCGGTAGAAAGCTACCAAAGCCTGTATCTGAAAGCATACCATCCGCTGGAGTTTTATGTGGGTGTGATCAACAACTTCGGCGGTTTTTACCGCACGGAATTTTACCTGCACGGGGCCCGCATGTGCGGTGCCGATATAGAGCCACCCTGTATCAATCACAGCGATTACCTCACCAATATCAACGGCCGTAAGGTTCACCTGGGATTTGTGCATGTATCCTCCCTGGAACAGAAGCTGGCCGAACACATTGTAGCAGAGAGAAATACAAATGGCCCCTACCTGAGTTTGTTTGATTTTAAAGAGCGCGTGGAACCCGGCCTGGAACAACTCAAGATTCTCATCCGCATTGGGGCGCTGCGGTTCACCGGAAAAAGCCGTAAGGAGCTGATGTGGGAGGCACACTGGCTGGTGAACCGCAGAAAACCGGTGGCAGCTACCGAAAAGCTTTTCAGGGAATCACCCAGGGATTTTGCATTGCCTGAACTCAGCCACAATGCACTCGAAGACGCCTACGAACAGATAGAACTGCTGGGTTTCCCGCTCATCAGCCCGTTTGAACTGCTCGCACCCGAAACCCTGCCCCAAAAACCCATTCTCAGCAAGCACCTTGAAGGCATGCAGGAAAAAACCGTACAGATTACCGGATACCTGGTCACCATCAAGCCCACACGCACCATCAAGGGGCAGGAAATGAACTTTGGCACCTGGCTGGATGTATCGGGACATTTCTTCGACACCCTGCATTTCCCGGATGCACTAAAGAGATTTCCATTCAAAGGCAGGGGCATCTACCGGCTTATCGGCATTGTCACAGATGATTTTGGCGTATACAGCATTGCCGTTTCACACATGGAAAAAATCCCCTACATACCCGATCCCAGATACGAATAAACCATGTTACATTTTTGTAAGTTACTTTTTTGTAAGTTATATTTTTATGAGTAACTTTGTGGTATGGATAAAAGAGCACCCTTTGTATTTGGAAAACTGGCCACAGAAACAGAGTTCACAAACCGCACACAAGAGCTCGATTATCTGATGCAGAATTTCCGGTCAGGCATTAACACCATCCTCATATCTCCAAGGCGATGGGGCAAATCTTCTCTGGTTCAAAAAGCCACAGAAAAAATCCAATCACGCAAAATCAGAACCTGCTCTTTCGATATGTTCAATACCCGCAGTCAAGAGGAGTTTTATGAGCAGCTTTCGCAAGCAGTCATAGCAGCAACATCCGGCAAAGTAAGCGAGTTTGTTGAAACCGCCAGGGAACTTATTGGAAAATTCATTCCCAAAATAAACCTGGCAGGAGATCAAAACCAGGAAATATCATTAAGTCTAGACTGGGAAGAAATAAGAAAAGACCCCGCTGACATTTTAAACCTGGCCGAAAAAATCGCCGCCCGGAAAAATATAAAAATCATCATTTGCATTGATGAATTCCAGAACATTGGCAACTTTGAGCATGCGGTGGATTTTCAAAAAAAACTCCGCGCTGCATGGCAGCGACACAAGCATGTAACCTATTGCCTGTATGGCAGCAAAAGGCACATGATGATGGATGTATTTACCAAACCATCCATGCCATTTTACAAATTTGGCGATCTGATGTTTCTCGAAAAAATTAAGCTTCCAGACTGGAAGAAATTCATCGTAAAAAGATTTGCCGATACACAAAAGAAAATAACCCCTGAACTGGCAGGCACGATAGCCGAACTGTGCGAATGCCACCCCTATTACACCCAACAACTGGCACAGCAAACCTGGTTGCGCACCAAAGGCATCTGCAATCTCCAAAATATTTTGTCGGCACACGAATCTATCAGCCAACAGCTGAGCCTGTTATTTCAAATGATAACCGATGATCTGACCACCACACATGTTAACTTCTTAAAAGCAGTGATTGAAAACCAACAACAATTAACTTCAAAAAAGACAATAGACCAATACCGTTTGGGTACTTCGGCCAATGCAATCCGAATCAGAAAGGCCTTGATGGATAAAGAAATCATTGATGACATGGGAAGAGGATTATTCCTGCTGGATCCCATCTATGCTTACTGGCTAAAAACTGTGTATTTCCGGATTCACCAACCACAACCCATGTGAAAATTGAAGGATGGCAAGCATATCGCTATAAACGATTTTATCAGTGGTGATGCCCGCCCGGGCCATGCACATGGCCGTGATCAAGCTCTTCAGCACTGGCAGCACGAACTTCCACGACGGTACCTTTGAAATGCAATGCCTCACCGGCCAGCGGATGATTGAAATCCATCTTAACATTCTCATCGGTAATCTCTACCACCTTACCGTCCATGGGATTGCCATTCTGATCCTGCATAGGCAGAATAGCACCCAGATGCAATATATCGGCCGGTACATCCGGACCTGAAAAAACAGAACGCGGAATGCTTATCAGCCAGTCTGCATTGGGGTTTCCATAAGCCTGATCGGCTGTAAGAGAAAACTGAAAAGCATCACCGGCCGCAAGGCCATTCAGGGCATCATCAAATGCGGGAAGGGTCTGGCCAATGCCATGAATAAACATAAAGGGCTGCTGCGCATCGGCCTCATCAGCGATAGCACCATTGTCTAGGGTGAGGGTGTAGGTAACACTCACCACGGTATCGGGGGAGATTTTCATCCCACAAACTTCCTTAAAATAATCCACATTACCGCTAAAAAGGTCACAAAATCGGGCTTTTCGTGCGTATTTTTGAGACGCGATGGACAAAGCACAGGCAAAACTGCAGATTGACGAACTTACCGCCACCCTAAAAGAACACAACTACCGCTATTATGTGCTTTCGGAACCCACCATTTCCGATCTGGAATTCGACCGCCTTCTCAAACAGCTGGAGTATCTGGAATCGCAATTTCCGGAGCTGGCCCATGCAGACAGTCCTACCCGAATTGTAGGCGGTGGTATTGTCAATGAATTTGAGACCGTAAAGCACCGCAGACGCATGCTTTCACTGGGCAACACCTACAACGAAACTGAGCTGCGCGAATTCGACAACCGCATCCGCAAAGCCATAGGCAACGAAATTGAATACGTCTGCGAACTAAAAATTGATGGGCTTGCCATTTCTCTTTTTTACGAAAATGGGAAGCTTGCACAGGCCGTTACACGGGGCGATGGTGTGCAGGGCGACGATGTAACTGCCAATGTACGCACCATTCGCAGCCTGTCAACTGAACTGCACGGAAATTATCCTCCGGAATTCGAAATCCGCGGCGAAATCTTTATGCACCGCAAGGGTTTTGAAAAGCTCAACAACGAGAGAATAGCAGCAGGAGAACCAGCCTATGCCAATCCACGCAATGTGGCCAGTGGAAGCTTAAAGCTGAAAGATTCTTCTGAAGTTGCCAAACGACCCTTGGATATTACGTTATACCATTTGCTCGGCGACAATCTGCCCTATAAAACCCACGCTGATTGCATTGATGCAGCCCGGTCCTGGGGACTGAAAACGGCAGACACCACTGAAGTTTGCAAAGGAATAGACGAAGTGATTCGTTTTCTTGAAAAATGGGATAAAAAACGTCATGACTTAGGTTTTGACACCGACGGCGTCGTTATCAAGGTAAATTCGCTTGCCCTGCAGGAAGAGCTGGGCTACACCGCTAAGGTTCCCCGCTGGGCCATTGCCTATAAGTTTCAAACCGAAAGCGCAACTACCCGTCTGTTGGATATCACCTACCAGGTGGGCCGCACAGGTGCCATTACCCCGGTAGCCGAACTGGAACCTGTTTTTCTGCTCGGCACTACCGTAAAAAGAGCCAGTTTGCACAATGCCAATGAAATTGAACGGCTGGATGTACGGGTGGGCGACTTGGTCTTTGTAGAAAAAGGCGGAGAAATCATCCCCAAAATTACCGGTGTGGATTTTTCACAACGGCCGGAAAACAGCCTTCCCACGAAATATATCGCCCATTGCCCGGAATGCGGTACTGCCCTTGTCAGAAAAGAAAATGAAGCTCAACATTATTGCCCCAACGAAGATGGATGTGCGCCGCAGGTTATTGGTAAAATTGAGCACTTTGTGGCCCGTAAGGCACTGAATATAGACAGCATTGGCAGTGAAATGGCCAAAACCCTATACAAACAAGGGCTGGTAAAAGACATTTCCGATTTGTACGCCTTAAAAACAGAAGATTTACTGAAACTGGAGCGCATGGGCGAAAAATCGGCCCAGAACATCATTGATGGTATTCAGCAGAGTAAGAACGTGCCGTTTGAAAGGGTTTTATTCGGCATGGGTATTCGCTATGTGGGTGAAACCGTAGCCAAAAAACTCGCACAGGCACTGGGAAACATAGACACCCTAATGCATGCCGATAAAGAAACCCTGCTGGGAATAGATGAAATTGGCGATGTTATTGCTGAAAGTCTGACCAGTTACTTTTCTGAACCTGAGCATCAAAATCTGGTAGAAAAACTGAAAGCCGCCGGACTGCAGATGGAATCAGCAGCTAAAACGCAGACGCAGAAAGGCTCAACACTGGCCGGACTCACCTTTGTTATCAGTGGCGTATTCAGCCGCATGAGCCGCGACGAGGCGAAGGAAATCATTGAGGCTCAGGGTGGCAAATGCAGCGGCAGTGTGAGCAGCAAAACCGATTACCTGCTGGCAGGCGAAGGTATGGGACCTGCCAAATTGGAAAAAGCCACGCAGCTCGGGGTAAAAATCATCTCTGAAGATGACCTGATGAGCATGATTGGTGAAACAACATCAGCTTCCACACCCGCCGAACCCGAAAAACCGGCCCAGACCACCCTGTTTTAATGGGGATAAAGCGTCTATTGTTTGGTTTTCCTTTTTGTTAGATTTGCGTTAACTTATGTCGGGTGTTAAAACTACCATTGGAGTTCGGTTGCTGAGCAAGCGCAGCAAAGAAAAGGAACGCATCCGGCTGATCAGTTCGTTTGAAAAAGCCTCCAATATCATGGTTTGCTGGGACGACGCCCAGTGGGAAACAGATGGCCGATACATCAATGATTTTCTTGATTTTCTGAAAAAAGAAGGCAAACACATAGAGACGGTTGTGTACCACCATGCCAACAAACGGGAAAAAGGGCGCCTATTTGAAATGGACACCCATATTCACCTGATGAAAAACGATTTCAACACCTTTGGCTTGCCCAAAACACCCCAGGTAAAAAAACTATTGGCCAAACGTTTTGATTATTTTATCAACCTAAATCTCGATGGCAGGCTTGCGCTGAAAAGCATCGCCGGACTCACCAACGCCACCTGCCGCATCGGGTTTCACCGCGAAAAATCCCTTCCCTTTTATGATATTTTGCTGGGCAATCCTGCATCTGAAAATATTGAAGCATTTATTACCGATTTGAAACATTACCTGCACAAAATCGGTTAAACCCATAGTTATGAAAGAAATTACCGGAACCGGAACAGCGCTGATTACCCCATTTAAAAAGGATTTCAGCGTAGATACTGCAGCCCTCGCAGCCATTGTAGAACATCAGATTGCGAATGGCACCGATTATTTTGTGGTGCTGGGCACCACCGGCGAAAGCGCCACCTTGTCGGAGGCTGAAAAACAGCTTGTGATTGACACTATCCGAGAGGCAAACAACGGCCGCTTACCCCTGGTACTGGGCATTGGCGGCAATAACACTGCTGCCGTCTGCGACAAAATGCAGCATACAGATCTGCAAGGATTCAGCGCCATTTTAAGCGTTTCGCCCTACTACAACAAACCCAATCAGGAAGGCATATATCACCATTACAAAGCCATTTCGGCTGTAGCACCCTTACCGGTGATTATTTACAATGTACCAGGCCGCACCGGCAGCAACATGACCTGGGAAACCCAATGCCGCATTGCCGAACTGCCAAACATGGTCGCTACCAAAGAGGCCAGCGGCAACATGGAACAGGTAATGCAACTGATGACGCGCAAACCTGATAATTTCCTCGTCATCAGCGGTGATGACGCCCTCACCTTCCCCATGCTGGCTTGCGGCGCATCGGGGGTTATTTCGGTTATTAACCATGCATACCCGAAGCAATTTAGCGGGATGGTAAAAGCCGCACTCAATAAAAACTGGGATGAAGCCAGAAAACTTCATAACACCATTCTGGAAGGCGCCCTGGCCATTTTTGCAGATGGTAGTCCGGGGGGCATCAAAGTGATGCTGAATGAAATGGGACTTTGCGAAAACGTGGTTCGTCAGCCCCTATGGCCTGTAAGCGAAGCCGTTGAAAAACGCCTCCGAAACTTGGTAATACGCTGATTTTTTCGTATATTGCAGTAAACCGATGAATCCCAATCTCGATCCGGCAAAAGAACAGCTTAACAAAGCGGAACGCGAAATTGAAAAAGTTTTGCGCCCTCAGTCGTTCGAGGATTTTGCCGGTCAGCCCCAGATTCTGGAAAACCTTCAGGTGTTTGTGCAGGCAGCCCGCATGCGCGGCGATGCGCTGGACCATGTATTGCTGCATGGCCCTCCCGGTTTGGGAAAAACCACCCTTAGCCATATTGTAGCCAACGAACTGGGCAGCAACATGAAAATCACCAGCGGCCCCGTACTGGAAAAACCGGGTGACCTCGCCGGCCTGCTTACCGGCCTTGAGGAAGGCGATGTATTGTTCATTGACGAAATACACCGATTAAGCCCGGTGGTGGAAGAATATCTGTATAGCGCCATGGAGGACTACCGCATCGATATTATGATTGATACGGGGCCCAATGCCCGCAGCGTTCAGATTAGTTTAAGTCCGTTTACCCTGGTAGGAGCCACCACACGCAGTGGACTGCTCACCGCGCCACTTCGCGCCCGCTTTGGCATCAATTTCCGGCTGGAATATTACAATGCCGAGGTATTGAGTGGTATTATCAAGCGCAGTTCGGCGATTTTGAACATGCCCATTGAAGATGAAGCCTCTTACGAAATTGCCCGCCGCAGCCGTGGAACCCCCCGAATTGCCAATGCGTTGCTGCGCCGTACACGCGATTTTGCCCAGATTAAAGGCAACGGAACCATCACGCTGGAAATTGCCAGGGTAGCGCTGAACGCGCTAAACGTGGATGCTCATGGCCTGGATGAAATGGACAACCGCATTCTGGCCACCATCATCGATAAATTTAAGGGAGGTCCTGTAGGGCTGAATACCATTGCTACGGCCGTTGGCGAAGATGCC
>RGEC01000079.1 GCA_009918425.1 Bacteroidota bacterium | reverse complement strand
ACTTGTCACCCAGCACATCCAAGGCCGAACTAATCGGGCACACCGAACGCCAATCAACATTTTCGTCGCTACTGCTAACCATGCAATTCTTCTTTGTCGAATTTCTTCCTTATGCTCAAAGTGCTTTGAAGATCATTTCAAGCATAGGGTTTACAACGGTACCTGTAGCAGCAAAAAGACCTAACTGACCAGTAGAACCTAAACCCCCTAACGCCTGTTGCAATTTTAATCTACCAGCAGACTTAACTAAATCGTTGATTGCATCTCTATTTGAACCAACCAATGACTGTCCAGCTGCAACAGCTAATTGACCAAAAATATCATTTCCAGGAGTCAACTGTTCATATGTCTGAGAATTTGTAAACATCAATGTATCTGGCATATAAAGAGATATAGTTGCAGCAGCTCGACGAGTTTTTCGACTCAAATCAATTGCTCCAACAATAACACCTGCAGCTGCCACACCCAGTGCTCCTGCTGCGGCTTCTCCTGCAAGCCTTCCTGCAGCTTTAGCGTCTACTCCTGCAATTGCTGCACCAATGTCTCCTGCATTTTCAAATAAACCTTCTGCTGCTACTAATCCACCCAAAGCCACCGTAGTACCAGCTGCCTGTGATGCTGTAAATAAATCTCTAGAACCAGCGCCACTTCCTGCAGCTCTATTGGTATCAGCAAATGATAATACATTCTGAGTTTTCACTTGATATGAAGACTTCTCTTGAATACATGGAATAAACTTGATCCAGTGCAAATGGCGATCGTTATTGCCAACATCTAAAGGAAATCGAAGATCATCAAATTTGAATGGATTTTTAATTAAACTTTTCTGTTCTCCAGTTGCTCCACTCTGTAATACTGGTTGAGCATTGCGTTTTGCATCCCTTGGAGCAGCTTGTTGATTTGCCATCGAAAGTTCCTATAAATATTTGTATGGCTTATAGCGGTAAATTCAGTCCGAAAAATACCAATAAATATTTAGGTGATCCCACGAACATATGGTATCGTAGTCTATGGGACGGACGGTGCGCAAATCAATCAATTCTGCTTGGATGCCTTCTTTGGCCAGTTCTTCAACTGCGGTGATGGCGCGTAGCATCATCTTACCAAAAGACACGATGGTTACGTCATCGCCCTCTTTCACCACATGCGCCCGGCCTATGGGTAACAGGTATTCCTCTTCAGGCACGATACCCTTGAGACCATACATTTGCTCGCTTTCCATAAAGATAACGGGATTTTCATCGCGGATGGCAGTTTTGAGCAGGCCTTTGGCATCGGCAGGATTGCTGGGAACCACAACTTTCAGTCCGGGGGTATTGGCATACCAGTTTTCAAAATTCTGGCTATGCTGCTGTGCCAGTTGACCGGCACTGCCGGTGGGACCTCTGAATACCATTGGACAAGTGTATTGGCCATTGCTCATGCTATTCATCTTGGCCGCGGCATTGATAACCTGATCAATAGCCACCAGCGAGAAGTTGAAGGTCATGAATTCGCAAATGGGACGCAGACCATTGGCAGCAGCACCTACAGCGATACCGGCAAATCCGAGTTCCGCAATTGGAGTGTCAATAACACGCTTGGCGCCAAATTCAGCCAGCATGCCCTGGCTCACCTTGTAGGCACCATTGTATTCTGCAACTTCTTCACCGAGTAAAAACACGCGCTCATCTCGGCGCATCTCTTCGGTCATGGCCTCACGCAAGGCTTCTCTGAATTGAATTTCTCTCATGGTTTAAAAAAAGAACCCAAAACAGCACCGGTTGGGGTTTGCTTTGGAGGTGCAAAAATAACGATTTTCCCTTGCAAGGGTTCAGGGTTTTTATAATATTAAGAATTAAGCAATTCTGCGGCTGATTACAGACTCAACTGCTTCCTGCATTTGCCTTGGCGAGAGTTTACGCCATTGGAACGCATCAAGGTCACCACCAAAATTGATGTAATAATCTATACGTGCCCTGCGAAATTCATCCAGAACATGATCCCTGAAATTGACAAATGCAATCCATCCGTCTTCGGTTTCCTGAAACCATTCTTCATAGTAACTGTCGTCGCTGGCATGAAAATTCAGCACATTCTCGCCAACGAGAATAAACTTCTGAACTCCTTGCTCACCTAATATTTCAATGACTTCCCGTTTTAACATCATAATATCGTTGTATAGGGCGTCGTTCCACTCACCGATAAGTTCGAGAATGGCGTATCCGTCTACATAATCTGTATATAGAATTTTCAGATACAGCGTGTTTGAGCCAAAAAAATCCCACTGCGGATGAATAAGGTAATTGTAAACGGCGTGGGTAAAGGTAAATTCACTGTATTCCCGACCAAAAAAAGGCGACTGCTCGTCTTCTGCTGCGTTGTACAGGTGCAACCAGTTGTAATATGGCTCTATATCATGCACACTGCAAAATTAAATCGCTTTGCTGCAAAGCGGGCTTTATATTACCTAAATCAGCGGATTTTTTTCAGATTGGGGCATTTCTTCTTTTTCTTTGTTGTGTTGAAACGCGCTTTCCTTGGTAATTTATTGCTGTTGCAGACACTAAACTGGCTCATAAAGCCGGTCTGGATATTTTTTATTGAGGTAGCGGTACAAAACAACCTTGGTGATGCCCTATATGGGAAGTATTACGGCATTTTCGGTCTTGCTTTGCTATTCAATATTCTGCTTGATTTCGGGTTGAATAATTTCACGGCTTCAAAGGTGGCTTCAACACCGGGAAATGTTGTTCCTTCCGGATTGTTGGGTCTGAGAATGTGGCTGGCACTTTCCTATGTGCTCATAACCGCCGTTTTTGGTCTGTTTCAAAACATGGATATCCGTTTTTTGGGTTTGGTCATACTCAATCAGGTGCTTGCGGGTTTTACCTTGTATTTCAGGGCCATACTGCAGGGCCGTCATTTGTTTAAAACCGACAGTATTGTTTCGGTGGCAGACCGTCTGGTAGCCGTGGCGCTGCTCTCATGGCTTATCGCAGGCAGCGGACTGAGCGGGGAAGAGGGGTTGTGTTATTTTTTGCTGGCACAGACGGCAGGTTATGCTGTTTCATTGTTTTTCTCTTGGTTTTATTCACGAAAACAAGGGTATTCGGATACTAAAATTCCTCAGACTGAAGGATTTTCGCTGCTGTCTTCCATGCGCTGGTTTGCCATACTTTCCCTGTGTATGGCGGTATTTACGCGACTGGATACCCAAATGCTGCGCTACCTTGCTCCGGAAGGCGAAGCCGAAGTTGGGCAGTATGCCCGCAGTTTTCGGTTTCTGGATGCCGCCCTGATTTTTAGTTCATTGATAAGCTCTCAGCTATTGCCCTTATTCAGTCGCATGATTAGCCGCAATGAGCCCACCGATGGCCTGTTGTGGCTGAATGTGAGGATAGTGTTGTATGTGGCTTTGCCACTGCTGTTTACCGGATTGTTTTTTGCATCGCCACTGCTGGGTCTGTTTTATGCAGGCCAGGGTAAAGCCGGATTTACGCTGGCCGATGCTACTGTTTTTGGCAATTTAATGGCATGTTTTTTACCCATGGCTTTGGTGCATGTTTTTGGTACCTGGCTCACTGCGGCGGGAGAATTGAAAAAACTGGGACTGCTGGCTTTGGTTTGCGTATTTGTAAATGCAGGCTTGAATATGTGGCTGATACCTTTGCACAGCGCTACAGGTGCGGCTATATCCGGATTGATTACGCAGTTGCTGTTTGTGCTGATATGTATCTATTGGGTGATTCAGCAGAAAGGCTTTGCCCTGAATGCCTATCGTGTTATTTACTTAATCTTGGCCGGCAATGCAGCCTATGCTATTTTTTCTGTTATTTCAAAAAATATCTCGGATTTAAATGGTTTTTTGCTTGCCTGCGGTGTATGGGCTTTTACAGGGATGTTCTTGTTTGTCTCTGAGTTGAGCAAATGGCTGAAACGAGGCAGTTGAATCAGTTATCCAGCAGGTCTGTTCTTGCTTCTTTTACACTGTATTGCTTCCAAAACTTTTGAAAAACAATAAACAATATTCCTACGGTAATGATAATCCATCCCTCTCTGAATGATCTGGATTCTGAATAGGCAATGATAAGTTGGCAGGTGGTTATATAAATGCACGAGAATACCGGTTCATTCATCCAATACCCAAACTTTTTTCTTCCTTTTTTTGCATTCCGGCCAAAGTTTATAACCCTGATCATGCCCAGCGCAAATGCCAAGGGCTGAAGAATATAAACAAGATAAAGCAGGAGAAAGCTGTAGCGATTTTCGGCAATGAAACAATAAACGGCAACCATCATAAAGGATATCAGCCAAAGCTGGTTCCCGGCTGATTTTAAACGCGTTCCGTTCATGCATACAGCGGGTACCGCGCCATCAGCGCATGCACCTTGGTTTTCACACTGTTCAATACTGCTGTATTTTCCGTGTTCATCAGGGCTTCGTCTATCAGTGCGGCAATGGTGTCCATGTCGGTCTCTTTAAGACCGCGTGTGGTAACAGCGGCGGTTCCCAGGCGAATACCCGAGGTTACAAAGGGGCTTCGTGTTTCAAAAGGAACCGTATTTTTATTCACGGTGATATCGCACAATCCCAGCGTATTTTCTGCCAGTTTGCCGGTAAGAATTTCTCCCTTGGGTCTTAAGTCGATGAGCATGAGATGGTTGTCGGTTCCTCCGCTGATGATGCTGTAACCACGGCTTACCATGCCTGCAGCCAGCGCGGCAGCGTTCTTTTTCACCTGCAGCTGGTATTCTTTGAACTCGGGTTGCAGAGCCTCTCCGAATGCAATGGCTTTGGCTGCGATTACGTGCTCCAGCGGTCCGCCTTGTGTGCCCGGAAATACTGCAGCATCAAGCAGTGCGCTAAGCATTTTTACTTCCCCTTTGGGCGTGGTTTCGCCCCATGGATTTGGGAAATCACTACCCATCATAATAATCCCGCCACGCGGTCCTCTGAGTGTTTTGTGGGTGGTGCTGCTGGCAATGTGCACGTGTTTCAGCGGGTTTTCCAGCAATCCGGCTGCAATGAGACCGGCGGGATGTGAAATATCCGCCAGCACCAGAGCGCCGACTTCATCGGCAACGGAGCGTATCCGGGCATAATCCCATTCACGGCTGTAGGAACTGGCACCGCAAATAATCAGTTTGGGTTTTACTTCTCGGGCGGTGCGTTCCAGGGTTTCATAATCTACAAAACCTGTATCCTGTTTTACGCCATAAAAATGGGGCTTATACAATTTACCCGAAAAATTAACAGGGGAGCCATGGGTAAGATGTCCGCCGTGGCTTAGATCAAAACCCAGGATAGCATCGCCGGGTTTAAGTATGGCAAGCATTACAGCTGCATTTGCTTGTGCACCGCTGTGGGGCTGCACATTGGCCCAGCAAGCTCCAAATAATTTCTTCAGACGGTCTATAGCCAGCTGTTCCACTTCATCCACCACGGCGCAGCCACCATAATAGCGTTTGCCCGGAAGCCCTTCGGCATATTTGTTGGTAAGCACGGAACCCATGGCTTCCATTACCTGCCGGCTTACGAAATTTTCGCTTGCTATCAACTCAATACCTTCTTGCTGACGCTTAAGCTCGCGGTTTATCAGTCCAAAAACAACGTCGTCTCTATGCATAATTTGTGTTGCAATTTAAGCGGTAAATTTATTTTCCCAACAAAACAATTTTTCAAGGCGATATGTAGGCAAATTGGCTGAAAATAGTGAAATTCGCCACTTCAGTATGAAAATCAACAACGATTTCCTCAAACAGGCAGGTATTTTTCTCCTGTTTCTCATTGGCTTTTGGTTAATATCGGTCATTTTCCTCTTGCCGGCCACAAAAAATCAGGCCCTGCAGCAGGGTGATATGCAGCAAGTGAGGCTTATGGTTGATGCCGCCAATAAATACACCGACACTACCGGAGTTAAACCCAACTGGAACGATCGTCTGTTCTCGGGTATGCCTGCAAACCTTATCACCGGCATTCCCAGCGGCAACCTGCTATTGCAGTTAAGACCCATGGAGCTTTTTCATCTGGTAAAAGGGCCATTCAATTTTCTTTTTGTGGCCATGTTCAGCATGTTCGTTTTGTTGCTTTCATGCAATGTAAACCGGTGGTTATCGGCCGCAGGGGCTATCGGATATGCGTTTATGACCTTTTCCATCAGTTCATATGAAGCCGGTCACATTACCAAAGTGCTGGCCACGGATGTAATGCCGGGTATGCTTGCAGGTCTAGTACTGATTACCCAACGAAAATACCTGCTGGGCGCCGGGGTGCTTGGTGTTTTCTTTGGCATGCTGGTAGGGTATTTCCACTACCAGATTGCTTATTATGCCGGAATTGTTGCCGGAATATACATGTTAATTGAAGTGGTGATGGCTTTAAAAGCCCGCGAGGTAAAGCACGCATTGATTGCTGCCGGTCTTTCTGTTTTGATGCTGGGCATGGGCGCCGCAACCAACATTGGCAAAGCCGTTGATACCGCACGTTACAGCGAAGCTACCATGCGCGGGGGAAGTGCCGTAGCCAGTGAAGTGCCTACCAAAGACGGGCCCAAAAATCAGGTGGGCAGAAAAGGATTAGATATAGACTATGCATTTTCCTGGAGCTATGGTATCGAGGAATCTATGACCCTATTAATACCGGGCTACATGGGAGGCAGCAGCAATGAAAGGGTTTCCGATGAAGAATTTGGGCAAGATCGTGCGCCCCTGTACCATGGAGATCTTCAGTTTACTTCAGGGCCTGTATACATAGGCGCAGTGTTTATTTTCCTTTTTATACTGGGCGTGATTGTGGTGCTTCGTTATTTGAAAACAGCAACTGTGGAATCCAAAGAAAAAACCATTGCCTTGACCATTCTGGTTTTCAGTCTGGCAACAGTATTGATATCTCTAATGCTGGCATGGGGAAGGCATTTTGGCCTGAACGAATGGCTGTTTAATAACCTGCCCTATTACAACAAATTCCGCACACCCATGATGGCTTTGGTTATAGCACAGATGGTGATTCCTTTTTTCGGACTGTATGGGTTGCAATTGCTGCTTTCTGACCGTTTTAGCGAAGCAGATAAAAAACAGATCTGGAAAGTGTCGGTAATAGCCATTTCTGCATTAATGGCAATTGCTGCGCTGATGCTGTCTTCCGAAGATTTCAAAGGAGCTGAAGATAAAGACCTGTTAGGCCAGGTGAGACAGCAGGCCATGCAATCCGGACAGGATGAGACCACGGCTATGGCTTCCGCTTCCGATTATCTGAAACAAATAGTAGACATGCGATCGGCACTGGCATGGGGCGACTGGCTTCGCAGCGTGTTTTTGATAGCCCTTGCGGCAGTACTTCTAGTGTTTACGGCGTTAAAGAACAAAAGCCGTGAGATTTTATGGATTGGTATGCTGGTGCTTATATCCTTCGATCTGATGAGTGTAGCAAAACGCTATTTAACCGAAGACAACTGGCAGGATAAGGAAGAGGAAGTGGCCATTGAGCCCACTGCCATGGAGGCCGCATTTATGGCCAATAACAAAGAAAATGTGCGCGTTTTTGATTTGAGATTCAATCCTTTCAACGATAACCATCCTGCACCCTTCTTCCGCAATGTAGGCGGTTATCACCCGGCCAAACTCAGTCGCTATCAGGATATTATCAGCTATTGCATAACGCCAAATGGCGGACAACTGAGCAGCGACTGGATATTCAAAAACAATGCCCTGGATATGTTGAATTGCGGCATGATTTTCACACCATCTCAGGACAGAAAAGGAGAGGAAATGATACCCCGAAGCACCGCCCTGGGTCATGCATGGTTTGTGCCCGCAGTTAAGGAAGTGTCAGACCCCAAAACCGCCCTACTGGAAATCAACAAAAATCCGGCAAACATGCAGGTTGTAGTGGAAGCAGCAGAAAAACTGAAACCATCGGCAAGAAATTACAGCACGGATTCCACCGATAAGATAAAACAAACCTATTACTCGTTTGACACACTGAAATATGAATCAAACGCCAAAGCCAATGGTCTGGGGGTTTTTAGCGAAATATACTACAGCGAGAAAAACGGCAGCTGGAAGGCTTTGATTGACGGTAAGGAAGTGCCTGTACTTCGGGTGAATTACATTCTGCGCGCCACTGAGATACCTGCCGGAAAACATAAAATAGAGTTTGTGTTTGTACCTGCAGACAGAAGTGCCTTCAAAACCATTGAAACCGGTACTTCGGCCTCCCTGCTACTGCTGATGTTGGGAGCCCTGGGACTCATGGCAGTGCGCAAAGAAGATTCGGATATAAAAGCTTAATCAAACGGTTCGGTGCCGGTTTTTTCTGTTATTACCATCAACTACAATAACCTGCAGGGGCTGAAACGCACTTTTGAAAGTGTGCAGAGTCAGACATCCAGACAGGAAATCCAGTGGATAGTTGTAGATGGCAACAGCAATGACGGAAGTGCGGAATTTTTACGGGAGAACAGCCAAAATATAGATGTACTGATTATTGAACCGGACAAAGGTTTGTATGATGCCATGAATAAAGGCTTGCATCTTGCCGAAGCACCCTACGTTTGGTTTATGAACAGCGGTGATGTGATATACAGTGCAGACGTTACTGAAAAACTGACAACACTGGCATCATCCGGTCCCGATGTGCTGTTTGGTGATACCATGTTTATCGACGAGAAGGGCAATAGCCTTGGACTGATCAGCAAGTTGAAACCCCAGCGGTTTCCGGAAAAACTGGACCGTTGGTCATTCCGGTTTGGAATGAATCTCTGTCACCAAAGTTTTATCGCCAAAAAAGCTATATGTCCTGATTACGACCTGCAATACCGGCAAGCTGCCGATGTAGACTGGATAATCCGCATATTAGAGAGCAATCCGGTGAATATCAGGTTTGACGGCGTTATTGCGGGCTTCGAAATCGGAGGCAGTAGTGCACAGCACGAAAAGAAAGCCTGGAAAGAGCGTTTTTCGGTATTGTCGAAGCATTATGGCTTTTTACCGAATTGTATCAACCACTGCTGGATTGTTTTGCGAAGATTGATGTTTAATTTGAAGAAACCATGAGCAATACCGCGCGGGTAGATAAAAGTATGTTTGAAGATGCCCATTACCTGGGTAAGCCCGCCGATGCCCACGATCTTATTGTGGAAAGACGTTTGCGTATTTTGAACAATATCCCGGAATTTACAGGTAAAAACCTGGATTTACTGGAAATAGGCTGTGGAAACGGAAATACACTTTTACAACTCGCACCCCGGTTTAAAAGTGCCGTTGGGCTCGAATATAATGAGGTACACAAAGCGGAATTCGAACAATTAAAGCACCAACTTTGCCTGCAGGATGGGGAATTTCAGGTAT
>RGEC01000078.1 GCA_009918425.1 Bacteroidota bacterium | reverse complement strand
TTGGGGGTGAAATATAGCGATGACTGCGATTGTAGGCCTATTGCGGTAAGCAAGAAACAAGTCCATATGAAAAAGCGCCACTTCACGCAATACAAAGATATAAGTTTTAGACGCCATACCTGCTTTTGGTGTTGTCTTGGTATTGTAAAAAGAAAGCCGCAGCATTGCTGCGGCTTTCAATCAAATACTATGAAATTATTTGAAGAACGAACGCTTTTCTTTTAATCCAGTTTCATGGAAATGCCCAGCGCGGTATTCAGGGTATTCAGCATGGCCTGTGGCGTTGTTCCCTGCTCAAAACTGCCCGTGAATATGCGGTTTTGGTCAGCTGTTTTTTCCCATACCAGCCCTTTACCTAAACGATTTTTCATTACCAAAGATATTTCGCTGAGTGTCGCGCTGTTAAAAATGAGTTTTCCATCTTTCCATCTGCAGGATGCTTGGGCTGCACTGCTGATAAGTTTTCCGTTTTTGATGCGTGCCATCATATTTTGGGTAAGGGTAGTTCTCTGCCCTTCGGCATCTACCTGAACCCTGCCGTGTGACACTTCCACTGCAGGGGTTTCAGAAGGGAAATCTGTTACACTGAAACCTGTTCCCAGCACGGTTACGTTAATATGTTTGCTTTGCACTGTAAACGGTAATAATTCATTCTTTTTAACCTCAAAATGTGCCTGTCCAGTCAAAGTAATCTGCCTGTTGTGATGGCTAAACTCGGCATCATAAGCCATGCGGCCATTGCTATTAAGGGTTGCTTCCGAACCATCCGGCAGGGTCACGGTTTTTACTTCACCCGGCCCTGTAGTAACAACCAGCGGCTCTATATGCCCACCGGCGAGATTGCTGTAAATAACTGCCGTGAAGCCTGCAATAAGGGCCACTGTTGCAGCGGCCAGAAACCATTTGCGTGTAAGAAGAGGACGGTGGGTAACACTCAGGTTGCGGCTGCTGATCTTAGCCTGCAGTGCTTCCCATTGTTCTGTGTTGCTGGCAGCTTCGGGGTAAGTATAACCTCCGGCATTTTGCCAAACGTCTTTAAATTCTTCCGAAATTGGATTTTGCTTCTGATTGTTCATTTTAGCCCAAAACCCTTCCTGCCGCGTTCACTAAGGCATCTACCTGCTGCTTGATAATGGCAACAGTTACATTGTACTGTGGATTTTTCTTCAACCATTCTTCCAGATGCTTCATTTCTTCGCGCGACATAAGTCCGGCGGCATACTTGGTAATCAGGTTGGATTCAAGTTGTTCCTTCATTCCTTTTCGTGACCTTTAATACCACAAACCAGGACCTTACCCCCAAAAAAAATCAAAAAATATTTTTTATCCTCGCGGATAGGTATCATCCAGCATGTCTTTTTTGCTTGCCGGATAAGGGTTTGAGGTATAGACACGCTCAATAATCTCCACCACTTTTAAACCCTCGAGTGCATTGGTGGTGGGCGCCACGTTGCGTTTGATGGTATCCACTACATTTTCTATCACATAATTGTGGTTTGCTGCACTTCCTTTATAAGGCCCGTAATCATTGGCCGGATTGGCTGGTGGCAGCTCGGGCATGGTGTAATCCTTAATGTGGCAATACTCCACCTCATTCATGTATTGTCCGCCAATTTTCACGGTGCCATTTTCGGCAATGATGGTGATGGAGCTTTCAAAGTTTTTATCCCAAACGCTGGTAGAATAATTGATACAGCCCATTCCGCCGTTTAGAAATTTGAACTGTATCATGCCTGAATCTTCAAACTCTGTGTTGGATTTATGGGTAAAATCTTCAAACTGGGCCCGTATGTCTGTAATGTCGCCAAACAGCCAGTACATAATGTCTATGAAGTGCGAAAACTGGGTGAAAAGGGTTCCTCCGTCAAGCTCCTGCAGGCCTTTCCAGTTTCCGGCTTTGTAGTAGCGATCATCGCGGTTCCAGTAGCAATTCACCTGCACCATTAAAATTTTCCCCAACTTTCCACTGTCCAGAAGATCTTTAATCCAAACTGAGGGGGGTGAATACCGGTTTTGCATTACGCAAAAAACCAGTTTATGTTGGGCCATGGCGTGATAAATAACCTGCTCGCATTCAGCCTTGCTCAGGGCCATGGGTTTTTCAATAACGACGTGCTTATTGGCTTTCAGGGCAGCAATGGCATGTTGCCCGTGCAATCCGTTGGGAGTAGCAATATTGAGTACATCAAAATCAGGTCCTTCAGTCAGCAGGCTCTGCAGTGAGTTGTAAAAGGGAACACCGAAGGTGTCAACCCCCAAATCGTTTTTGGATCTGATATCGGCCAATGCTACGAGCTCCGCATCGGGGTTGCGGGAAATCATTTCGGCATGTCTTTTTCCGATATGACCGGTTCCCAGAACGGCAAATCTAACTTTCATGGTAGGTACGGGGTTAAGCGTTTATTTTCCAAAGTGTAAACGGTGTCGCAAATGTCGAAAACTTTTTCGCGGTGGGCAATAATAATCAGGGTTTTACCCAGATTTTTTAATTCGGCAAGATGCCCAAGCAGGGTCTGCTCCGTAGCGTCATCCAGCGCACTGCTGGGCTCATCCAGAATCAATACCTCGCTGTTGTGGTATATGGCCCTGGCCAGCGCCAAACGTTGTTTCTGTCCCTCACTCAGCCGTGAGCCGTGATCTCCCACTTCTGCCGCAAGCAAGTTGCCTGTAATTTCAGGCCAGCTGAAAGCGGCCAGTTCCAGGGCTTTATGAATTTTCTGTGTGTCTTGATTTTGAGATCCAAAGACTACATTGTCGGCTATGTTTCCGTTAATGATATATGAATCTTGCCCCAGGTAGGCGTATAGTTCCAGGGCGCTGCAGTTTTCATCCATTTTTTGTCCATCAACCATAATTTCTCCGCTTTTCGGCGGGTAAAATCCCATAATAATTTTCACCAGTGTGGATTTTCCGGCACCGGAAACCCCGCGAATGCCTACACATTCACCTTTGCGAATGCTGAGGTTTAAGGCGCTGATAATTTCGGGCTTATCGCTGAAAGCAAAGTGGAGGTCACGTATGGTAATTTCTTTTTCAAATTGGCTGATGGTTTCTTTTTTTACCACCGGCTCTGCCATCACGGGTATAAGCTGATCCAGTGTATAGGCGCTGAGTTTCAGGTGCATCAGGCTTTGTAACACCCGGTTGGCTGCAGGCAGCAGGCGAAAAACAGCAATAGCAAAAAGTGCAGCAAGTGCGCGCACCTGTCCTATATTGTTGCTTGAATAAAAATAAGCATAAATTACCAGCAGGGTAATGCCAAGCAGGGCAATCAATTCATTGACCCTGAAAGGCAGGGTTTGCAGGTTAATTGCGCGTATGCCGCTTTCTGAGAAACCACGGAAATGTTGCAGCATTTTTTCCCTGAAATGCCCTTCAGCACCGTGGGTGATGATGTCTGTGAACCCGCCACTGCCATAGTTAATTTCGCGGAGAGCCTTGTCTCGGTAAAGTGCGCCTGCTTCACCCAATTCGGTAATGCGTTTGCGGGCAAATCGGTTTACCAGAAAAAATCCACCGCCAATCAATCCCACGATAAGAAAGAATATAAAAGGGTTATAAAAGGTAAAAAAAGCGGTAAGCAGAATCACTATGGCGAGTTCGCTCATGAGCGTCAGGTAGGGAATATATGTACCCGAAACAAAGTAAAATGGCGAGAAAAATACGATTTCACTGAATCCGGGGCCATCGTGGTTTAGCCGGTCATAGGAACGCTCCTCAAATACGCGGTTATATGCCCGTTTCGATAGGCTGTAGGCAATATCGGAGGCTGTTTTGCGGATAAATTGCTGGAGAACAAAGGCCAGAATGCCTTTGATGAGAAAGAATAGCAGAATAATTCCAATCAGGGTTTTTAGAAAATTCGCTTCAGATGTAAAGCCAAGCTGGTGAAAAATAAAGCGCAGTTTACTGCTTTTTTCCAAAAAAGAGTGGTCCAAAGCCAGCATCAGCACAGGCACCATACTGCCCAGCCCGACAATATCAGCAAAGGCCAGTAGGGTTTGTCCAAACAGAATCATACGCGTTTTACCCTGCTGAGAGGCAGTTAGCAAATGCCTGAAGCCTTTGTGTGCGGTGAGTATAATTTGCCTGGCGTTCAAAGCTAACAAAGGTACGTAGATAAATGAATTTTGTAAATTCCTGCCCTTTTGTGAACCTTTGCAGAGAAATGCAGAAAGAAACCGTTTTGGTAATTGGCGCCTGCGGGCAACTGGGAACAGAGCTGACCGAAGCTCTTAGGGGAATTTATGGTGAAAATCATGTAGTGGCCAGTGATGTTAAGAAAAGCGACAACGATGTTTTTCAGACCGGACCGTTTGAGGTGCTTGACATACTTGACAAACCCAAACTGCAGGAGATACTGGAACAATACAAACCCACGCAGGTTTATCACCTGGCAGCCTTGCTGAGCGCCACGGCCGAAAAAATGCCTGAATTTGCCTGGAAACTCAATATGGACGGTCTTTTCCACCTGCTGGATGCCGCCCGCGACATGGGTATTGTTAAAAAAGTGTACTGGCCCAGCAGCATTGCAGCGTTTGGTCCGAATACAACCCGTATCAACACCCCGCAGTATGGTGCGATGGATCCCACCACGGTGTATGGAATCAGCAAACTGGCCGGTGAACTGTATGCGCAGTATTATTTCAACCGCTGGGGTGTAGATACCCGCAGCCTGCGCTATCCGGGTCTGATTGGCTATAAATCCGCCCCCGGAGGCGGCACCACCGATTATGCGGTGGCTATTTATCACGATGCGCTCACAACAGGAAAACACCACTGTTTCCTAAAGCCCGGCACCGTGTTGCCCATGCTCTACATGCCCGATGCCTTAAAGGCTACCCTGGATATCATGCACGCACCTGCCGAAAAGGTAAAAATCCGCACCAGTTATAACCTGGCGGGTATGAGCTTTGGTCCCGAAGAAATTACGGCGGCTATACAAAAGCACATACCCTCGTTCAGCAGCACCTACGAACCGGATTACCGACAGGCCATCGCCGATTCATGGCCTGCCGTGATTGATGACAGCCGTGCCCGCGAAGACTGGGGCTGGAAACCCGATTATGACCTTGACAGGATGACAGCAGATATGTTGGACAACCTGAGGCGGATGGGGTTCAGAATTGATAGTTGACAGTCTAAGGGTTATCTGTGCCTGAGTAGGTTTTGTGCAATGCGTTGGAAAAGGCATTGCCATGGCCAGGTATGTAATATTAGGACTCGATTTTACTTGACTTTTTCCTTGCAATTCAGTATATTGCGGTTAGGGCATGAAAAACAAGGGTTATTTCATAGACCAATACCTTGATGTATACTTGAAACTAAAGGCCAAAAACCGTCACGGAGATATGCGTTATCCTCCCTGGGAATTCATGCGGGAACTTCAGCACATTTTTGCCCTTCAGGGAGAATTGCGTTCGCTGGGTTTCTTCAGCGAGGAGATGCTCGAAAGAACGCTGAATAACCAGACTGAAGGTTTAACCCAATATTTCATTTACGATGAGCCTATAAGGTATGAGTTTTATCGCAGAAGTGCTGTCTATAAAGTGCAGAAAAAGATACTGGCACCTTTGGTGAGGGCACAAATTCTTGAATTCAAGACCCCACTGAATTTTGATCAGGTGGTGTATATATACAATGCACTACTGGACAATCACATTGATATTTATGACATACCGGCTGATGTATTCGCTGAATTTCGGAAGACTCGTCAATTCCGTAGTTTTTTTAAGAGAGTGATGATTTAAGTAAGTATTGTGTTGCATTCTTTGTATATGGTATGCACAACGTTTTAGGTTGCGTGTATTTTGCCCAAAGTCGGGAGACTTCTGGAAGCGGAGGGAATATAATAATTGCGATTATTTGATTTTGGCAATATAGGCTATCGTATAGGTTTTGTCTGCCGGATCCTCTGACTCGGCAATTACGTATTTATTGCCTGTGGTATATCCGTCCACAAATGACATTTGCCCCACAATAAGTTTATTGCCTTCGTAGTATTGATAAACATACGCGGATTTATTTCCATTGGGATGGCCCAGCATATCCAAAACATAAATAGTATCTTCAAATTTCATGGTGATGGATTTATCTTGTTCATCAACAATAATTATTGTTTCACCTACATTACCCTGAAGCGTTATAAAATCGTTATTGTTTAGAGCATCACTGGCACTGAGGGTGGCTTTGAATTTAAAATTGAAAAAACTATCAACCTTTACGCTAAAGAAAACCTGTGCGTTTGCTTTTACATTTAGCATTGCACACAGCATAGTTAAAACTGCCACCTTCATTTTTACATTCTCCTATAAAAAAGATAACGGTTTTTCGACATGGTTATTGTTTTAAAAAAACCTAATAGCAGGCACAGCTATACCGCTTTTTGTTTACGTTGCCCGAATTCGGGATACTTCGGGTTAGGAATTAAATTGTTATTTCCGGTTTTCACTTTCAATTATTAATTTGCCCATATGTTTGCACGGTTTTTTCTGTTCGCTCTAGTTTGTTTGCTGTTCCCGCTGCTGCGGGCTCAGGATAACTGCCTCTTTAAAAATCCGCTTTGTTTTTACAATACCGATGTTCTTACGTATTTGCAGGTTTTGCATAAAAATCAGCAGTACGATAAAATGTTACCATTTATATATGGGCCCAAAACGCAAAAATTAACTGCGTTGCAGTTACAGAAAAACCTGGAAAATGCCTCCTTTGGTTATGAAATGAAAAGGGCAGGTGTGAAATCCCTGTCAAAACAGGCATGGTCACTTACCTACCAGAGAACCATTATGGGTACGAGGGAAACTTTCAGGATAGATTGTGCATTGGTGAAGGATACCTGCAGGGTGTATCTGGATGATAAGGCATGGAAACTGCTATTTGAGCGGTGATGATTTAAGTAAAAAACAAAAAACCCCGGGAATCAATATCCACGGGGTTTTTCATTCAAAGGTGGTGGAGCTGGAGGGAATCGAACCCTCGTCCAGAGATGCGACTACTGGCGCTTTCTACATGTTTATTTCTGTTTGTTGTCGGGAAGGGGCGGGTACAGAAATAACCTTACTCCATCCTTATCCGGCGTGTTAATGGCTCACCTGGCCGGTGTGAGTGGCCATACCTGTGTTCGTCGATTGCTCCGTTTCGTCAGTTACACAGACAAAAGCGACGGGAGCAACACGCAATGCTAATTACTCCGAATTAGGCAGCGAGGGCGTAGTTATTTTCGCCTCTTATGGTTTTGAACATTGAGATTTAAGTGCCTACATCCAAAGCACTACATGCTTACACCGCAACCAATCATCCTGTCAAGTCCGGTCAGCCCCAAAGAACTATGCCAAAGTTACAAAAATTCTTAGGGAAAGTCAAGGGAGATGTGATTTTTAATCATAAAACATTGTTTCCCATATGCTGAAATGCTTATGTCACCCCATCGGGGTTGATATTATGCCGCCCCTGCGGGGCTATATTAATGGCACCCCTCCGGGGTTAATGTAATATTTAATAGGAATTGTGATTTCCCCAATAAACCAATAAACCAATCAACAAGTATACCCCACTCTAGACTTTCAACTTTTAACCCTCAACTAGTTTTGTATTTATCAAAATCCTTGTGGTGGGCTTCTTCGTATAGCCTCTCTTTGGATAAACTGCGGAAATAATCATAGGTAATACGCAAACCTTCGGCTCGGTTGATTTTGGGTTCCCAGCCCAGGATGCTTCTGGCACGGGTTATGTCCGGCTGCCTTTGTTTGGGATCATCTACAGGCAACGGCTTATATACCACTTTCTGATCTGTGCCGGTCAGCTTGATAATCTCTTCGGCAAATTCTGCAATGGTAATTTCATCCGGATTGCCAATATTCACAGGATAGGCATAGTCACTCAGCAATAATCGGTAAATACCTTCTACCAGGTCATCTACATAGCAAAAACTGCGGGTCTGGCTACCATCGCCAAAAATGGTTAAATCTTCACCCCTCAGTGCCTGACCGATAAAAGCAGGCAGCACACGGCCGTCATTGAGTCGCATGCGCGGACCATAGGTGTTGAATATGCGTACTATGCGGGTTTCTACGGCATGGTATGTATGATATGCCATGGTAATGGCTTCCTGAAATCGTTTGGCTTCATCATAAACCCCGCGTGGACCAATGGGATTTACATTTCCCCAGTAATCTTCATTCTGAGGATGAACGGTAGGATCTCCGTAAACCTCACTGGTGCTGGCCACCAGAATGCGTGCGCCTTTGCTTTTGGCCAAACCCAACAAATTGTGGGTGCCCAGTGAACCCACTTTCAGGGTTTGAATGGGTATTTTCAGGTAGTCGATGGGGCTGGCCGGACTGGCAAAGTGAAGGATATAATCCAGCTTGCCGGGCACATGCACAAACTTGCTTACATCGTGGTTGTAAAACTCGAATTCTTTGCGAGAAAAAAGGTGTTCGATATTGCGCAAATCGCCGGTGATAAGATTATCCATGCCAATAACATGATAACCCTCTTTGATAAAACGGTCGCAAAGGTGCGAACCCAGAAATCCGGCTGCTCCGGTAATCAATACGCGTTTCATACGGGTGTAATGTCCTCCCGGCCAATGCTCAAATAACGGTAGCCATGCTTGCGCATGGTTTCGGTTTCAAACACATTTCTGCCATCAAATATTACCTTGGCTTTCAAAGCCGCACCCAGTTTGGCAAAATCCGGTGTTCTGAATTCGGGCCATTCGGTGGCAATAATCAAAAAATCGGCTCCTTGCACCGCCTCGTATGGGTTTTCACAAAAACGGACATCATCTCCCAGCAATGCTTTCACATTGGGCATGGCTTCGGGGTCATACGCATTCACCGAAACGCCCTGAGCACGCAGTTCAGCAATAATTTCCAGGGCCGGTGCTTCCCGTATATCGTCAGTATTGGGTTTGAAAGCCAATCCCCAGATGGCCGCAGTTTTGCCTTGTAGTGCCATTCCGTATTCCTTCCGTATTTTGTCTACCAGCAAGCGCTTTTGTGCTGCATTCACCTTTTCAACGGCATTCAGAATTTCAAACGGGTACTGCACTTCTGAGGCAGAATGAATAAGGGCTTTCACGTCCTTGGGAAAGCAGGAACCACCATAACCGATACCGGGAAACAAAAAGCGTTTGCCAATGCGGTCATCAGATCCAATTCCCTTGCGCACCATGTCCACATCCGCACCCAACAATTCGCACAGACGTGATATTTCGTTCATGAAGGAGATTTTGGTAGCCAGAAAACTGTTGGCTGCGTACTTGGTGAGTTCAGCGCTGCGGGTATCCATAAACAGCACCGGATTTCCCTGTCGCACATAGGGTGCATAGAGTTCATTCATCACTTCACGGGCGCGGGCACTTTCAGCGCCTATAACTACACGGTCGGGTTTCATAAAGTCTTCCACGGCCACGCCTTCACGTAAAAATTCAGGATTGGAAACCACATCAAACTCTCCGGCAAAATTCTTTTTTATGGCGGCTTTCACCTTGTCGGCGGTACCCAC
>RGEC01000077.1 GCA_009918425.1 Bacteroidota bacterium | reverse complement strand
TGAAATAAATACTGATGGCGGTTCCTATACAGTAAATGATGCTCCGGCGGGAACGTATACCATCACCATAACGGATGGCAATGGCTGTGTGGCAACAACAAGCACTCAAATTAGTGAGCCTGTGGGGTTAACCGCATCTGCAACAACGACTCCTGTTTTGTGTAATGGCGGTGCAAGTGGTTCAATAGAAGGAACTGCAACTGGTGGAACAGCACCCTACAATATGAGCTGGACTGGACCAAATACAGGAAATCCTGCTGGCGATGAGATAAATACCGATGGTGGATCTTACGCGGTGAATGGAGCCCCTGCGGGAAGTTATGTTATTACCATGACGGATGGTAATGGATGTTCGGCTACTACAACAAGCACTATTATGGAGCCAGCAATCCTTCAAATTAATGCGACACCGGTTCCACCATTATGTAATGGAGTGTTTAATGGTTCGATGGATATCACAGCTATCGGTGGCACAGCTCCATACAATGTTTCTTGGTCTGGACCAACCAGTGATGATCCAATCGGAACTGAAATACCATTGGATGGTGGATTATATGCCATCTCAGGGCTAGGATCTGGAACATATAACGTAACACTAACTGATACCTATGGATGCACCACGAATACATCCGTATCCTTAGTTCCTCCTGCTGCTCTTACCATGCAATTCTTAGCTTCAAATGTTTCATGCAGCGGTGCGAGTAACGGTTCAATTCAGGTTACAGCAACTGATGGAACTGAACCTTACAATGTTATTTGGACAGGAACTGCTTCGGGAGATCCAACTGGAACAGAGATAAATGCAAGTGGAGGAAATTTTTCTATAACTAACTTAAGTGCAGGTGCCTATACCGTTTTTGTAACGGATAACAACGGTTGTTTGGACAGCAACATCATACAACTTACTGAACCGTCTCCCTTGGGTTCTACCGATGTTCTCAATAACCCACTATGTCAAAATGCTCAGGATGGCTCCATTACTATTACAGCAAATGGCGGTTCCCCAGGCTATAATGTTACCTTAGGTGGCCCTTCCTCTTCTGATCCTGTTGGATTAGAAATCGTTAATTCAGGAGAAAGTTATTCCTTTTCGAATTTAGGAGTAGGGAATTATACCTTGACCATTACTGACAACAATTCCTGTCAATTGAGTTATCCTGTTCAGCTCAGCGCAAGCAATACACCTCCTGTTGTTACCATATTATCCGATACAATTTGTTTCGGGCAATCCACCCAATTAACAGCTGTCGGAACACCAGCTGGAGGCACTTTTCTATGGAACAACAATGTGCAAATCAATACGATTACCGTACAACCAAATGTTACGACAAGCTATTCTGTTTTGTATAATTACAACGGTTGTTTGGCGCAAGGAACAGCCACAATTGTTGTTAACCCTATTCCTACATTTACACTTTCTGATGCTAGCACCTGTGAGGGCGGATCAGTGACCCTTTCGCCAACAGCCTTGGTGCCTGCTGGTGGTTCCTTTCTTTGGTCCACAAACAGCACGAGCGCAAACATTACGGTAAGCCCGGTTGCCACCTCAAATTATTCGCTGATATACAGCGTAAACGGATGTTCGAGCTCACCGGTAAGTGCTACGGTTACCATAATTCCAGTGCCTGAAATTTCCGTACAAGATGTCTCCATCTGCGAAGGGGAAACAGCAACTCTTACTGCTGTACCAGACCTTTTAGGTGGAACATACCTTTGGTCACCAAATCCATTGACAACGTCCTCAATTTCCATAGCGCCGTTGGCGACAACTACATACAGTGTTATTTATTCCCTCAATGGTTGTTCCAGCGTCAGTGAATCCGCTCAAGTAATCGTAAACTCTATTCCTTCCGTCTCATTTGACGCAAGTTCCCTTACCGGTTGTGCTCCTGCGAATATTTCGCTTTGGAATACCGCGGGTAGTGCGCAAAATACCACCTTCCAATGGACTGTTGACGGAGTACCATCCTCCACCCAAGACACGATGACCTTTACCTTTGGACCGGGTTGTCACACCATAGGATTAAGTCTAGTTGAAAACGGGTGCATTGGATCTTCCGTCATGACAAATTTTATTTGCATAGATGCACCCCCTGTGGCTGCTTTTTCTGCGAGTCCAAGTTTCTTCTCACAACCTACTCAAACGATAACTTTTCAAAACAATTCCAGTGGTGCCCAAAATTATATATGGCAAGCCGGAGACGGAACATTTACGTACACAGAGGACATGGTGCATGAATACATGGGCACCAGTCAAGGATACACCGTTGGCCTTGTTGCTATCTCTGCACTTGGGTGTTCGGATAGTAGTTTCCTAACCCTCATGTATCAGGATGGAATAATTGTTTATATTCCCAATACCTTTACTCCGGATGGAAATAATTTCAATCAGCAGTTTTTGCCCATTTTTTCTTCTGGGATTGATCCAAACAATTATAGTTTGTCAATTTACAACCGCTGGGGGGAGCTCATCTTTCAATCCTTAAATCCGGAAGTTGGGTGGGATGGTTCCTACGGTTACTTCGGTCGAGATTGTCAACAAGGGACCTACACCTATAAGATCACTGTAAAAATTCCAACGGAAGACAATTACAAGGTATTCACCGGTCACTTGAACTTACTCCGTTAACCATTAGCGCAAATATTCATTCAAAAGCCATAAATATTCATTGGTTTAGCAAAGATATTAACACTGCAAAAAAAAATATTAACATTTTTTGGTGATTCATTTCTTCTGCCGTAAGTTTGAGTTTGCAGTAATCGAGTACTGTGTAATTTATTTATTAACTAAATCTAAACTATGAATCGTTTTTTACGTTTTAAAAGTCCGCCAGGCTCTGAAGAGTCAGCGGTGTTTGACACTACCACGGGTTCGTCTTTAAAAACGAAACTGTGTGAATTTCAAGTCAAAGTTTGGAGTATTTTTTTGATAATCTTTTTCTTCGGAATTACAGGATTAGTCGAAGCTCAAATTACTCCAGTTACTTATGACTTTAATGCCAACTCAACCGGTTGGACAGGAAACATTACAAGGACCACAGCAACCACTGCTTGCGGGTCTGCTTCAATGAGAAGAAACTTGTATTCCGGCGTTACAACTGGTAATATGGTTTCGCCTTTATTGGCAGGTACAAATACCGGAGGCTTGGTGACAATTTCCTACAAATACAAAGTAGCGAATTGGTCGGCTAATACGGTGGGTACGAATCCTTGGGGGTCATTTAATGTTCAGTGGGGTACGTCTCCAACAGGTCCGTGGACAACTTTTGCAACGATATCGCAAGAGACCCAAAACGGGACTTGTATAACAAGAACGCATCAATTTACGCCCACAGCAGGAAACCTATACATCAAATGGGATGCTTTTTGGACTTCTGGCGATTATTACATTAATTTTGATGATGTAGTAATTTCTCAAGCTGCAGGTGCAGCTTGTTCAGGCACACCTAACCCAGGTGCTGCGCAAAGCTCATTGGCTTCGGTTTGTCCAAGTTCATCGTTTACTTTGTCATTAGCAGGAGCTACATCAGGAGTAGGAGGTTTGTCGTATCAATGGCAAAACTCGAATGATGGGGGTACTACTTGGAATAACATTGCAGGAGCAACTTCTTCTACTTTAGCCACCACACAAACGGTACAAACTCAATATAGATGTAATGTTACGTGTGCTGGAAGTACAGCTTCTTCATCCGCAACAACCGTTGCAATGAATCCATTAGGTTGTGGTAGTACATGTTATCCGGCTTTTTATGCAACTTCTACAGGAGATGAAGAAATATCAAATGTGACGATTGGTACCATGGTGAATAATTCAAACTGTGGAACCACAGCACCAGGATCAGGATCTATTAACCAAAGGTATTCAAACTATACTAACGGAAGTGTACTTGCGGCTAGTGTGGCACCCGGTGACATTGTGCCATTTAGTTTAACGCAAACAACTTGTGGAGGGTCCTATGGTAACATTTTCCAAGTGTATATTGACTACAACCAAGACGGTGACTTCTTGGATGCCGGAGAACAAGTGTACAACCAGCCTGTCTCCGGAACAGGAAATCAAACAGTAACAGGATCTTTCACCGTTCCTGCAGGAGCGCCGTTAGGAACCACAAGAGTTCGTGTGGTTAACGTAGAATTTGGTACAAGTACTACTAACTATGCCCATACAAATTATTCATGGGGTGAAACAGAAGATTATTGTATTACCATCGCCACAGACCCTACACCTAAAGCACAAATTTTAGGTGCCGTAGGTAATTGTGGAAACAACGAATTCTACGTGGGTGTAAATGTATCAAGTCTTGGTTTTAATGGTACAGGGGTTGATATTTCTAGTAACTACCCAGGTAACCCTGGAGCACTAACGAATGTTGGACTTGGTCAATATCAAATTGGGCCATTCCCAACAGGATCAAATGTAGCCGTAACTGTTTCTAGAAACGACGATAATGCAGTGAGCGCAGTAATTGCTAACAACGCAACTACCTATGCCTGTTCTCAGAACGCACTCGATTTTGACGGTGTAAATGATCGTGTCAGATGTGGAGAAGGTTCTTCTATTAACATCACTGGATCTGCTATTACCCTTGAAGCATGGATTAATCCTAGAACTTGGAGAGCGGAGTCTTGGAGAGGTAATATTATCAACAAAGAAGGAGCTGCTTCGCAAGGATACATGCTACGATGTGGTGCAAATGGTACCTTGAGTTTCAATTTTGGAAACGGAACAGCTTGGAAAGAAGTATTATCTCCGGCCGGAACTTTGGTTCTCAATCAATGGCAACATGTGGCTGGTACTTACGATGGTACTGACCTCAAATTGTTTGTAAACGGTAATCAAGTTGCAACAAGTTCTCAGCCAGGCAATACTATTGCAGCTGCACCAGGTCAAAAACTTACCATCGGAAACTGGTCTCAAGATAATTCCAGAGGCTTTGATGGTGCCATAGACGAGGTAAGGATATGGTCAGTAGCGAAGTCGCAAGCCGATTTACAAGCGCAAATGTTGTTACAACAAAACGTTTGTGACGTAAACCTAAGAGCATACTACCAATTCAATCAATTCAATGCGAATGCAACAAATACAGGTAATGATAACCTGTTGGATGCAACTGCAAACATGAATAACGGTAACGTTCAAGGATTGAATTTGACTGGTTATTCAAGCAACTGGGTGCCAGGTAAGACAGGAATCGCTGACTTAGCTCTTCCGGCATGTAACGGAGCTCCTTCAGTGCCAGTGGCATCAGGTGGAGGATCAATTTGTACGAACACAAGTGCAACTTTCACCGCTACAGGAGCAACATGTGGGCAGTCTGGCATTCAAAACACATGGATGGTTTCAGCAACCCCAGGTGGGCCGTACTTCCCGGTACCTAATGGAACAGGAGCTACTACAGCTCAATATACAACTCCTACTACATTAGCACCTGGCGTATATTATTACGTTTTTGGTTCTACGTGTTCAGCTACAGGAGAATCTGTAATTTCAAACGAATTAGCACTTACAGTAAATGGTCCTGTTGTTACGATATCAGGTCCTCCTGCTTCAGGAAATGTGTGCGGTAGCCCGTTGCTTTCTGCAACAGGAGCTGCTACTTATTTGTGGTCACCGGCTTCTAAGCTAAGCGCGATTGATCAACCAAGTGTTTATTTTACAGGAACAACCGGAGGTACAGTTACTGTTGTGGGAACAGATTTCAACGGATGTTCGGCAACTGCCACTTACACCGTGAACAGTGTTACACCTGCTGCACCTATTTCAGCAAGTTCTTCAGTATCAAACTTCTGTGGAAATGGTGGTAACACAACTGTTACGGCAACTTCTTCAGTTCCTTACAGTTACACATTTACACCAATGGGTATGGCCATCGTAAACAGCACTACCGTAAATACGGCTGATGTTTCCGTATTCCAAACCGCTACAATTCGTGTGGATGGAATTGATTCATTAACAGGATGTGCGGCTCAGGCCTATGTTTCTGTTGGGGTTTACCCACTACCTACTGCAACCGTTACAACAACGGCATCAGGAGTATGTGCGGGAACTGCTGCAACAATCAATTCAGGATTATCTGCTGGAAACTTCTCCGTAACGTCTATTCCTTTTGCAGCCTCAGCTGCACCAATCAATGCCGGAGTTATCATGAACAATGGCGTAGCTGTAACTCCATTATCAGGTGGAAGTATGGACGACGGTGGTTGGTCAGGAATTCCGATTGGGTTTAATTTCAACTACTTTGGAACTAACTTCTCAAGTTTATCTGTTGGAACCAATGGACTGTTAATGTTTGGTACTCCTACAGGTTATGGGACTGCACAAGGTCAGCTTGGTCAATTCTCATTTGTCACAACACCACAGGTATTCCCGAATCCGGCAAACCCTGCAAATGTTATCGCCTTATTAGCAGGAGATTTACACCAAGGAACTTCTACAACAGGTTCTATTAAGTATTGGACAGAGGGTTACGCGCCGAACAGGGTGTTTGTGATCGAGTATAAAAATATAAATGGATATTCTGCCAATCCGAAAGCTACCGTACAATGTAAGTTGTTCGAAACAATTGGAAACGTTGAAATCCATATCCTCGAGAAAACGTTCGCAAATACGGCTACCGTAGGTTTACAAAATGGAAACCAAACGATTGGTGCGATTGCACCAGGCAGATCCGGAACTTGGACTGTACCGCAAACGGCACCAGAGGGTTGGAGATTCTCTCCACCGTCAAACTTTACCACTACATGGTATGCTCAAGCAGTGGGCGACAGTATCGCTACACAAATAGCAACAGGGACGAATATCTTCTCTCAATCTGTAGCGCCTAACACTTCGACTACTTATTCTATTCAATACACCAACCAAACAACAGGTTGTAGCAACCTTCCAGGTTCTGCACAAGTGTTCATGGAAGTATTGGATACGATTGCGCCTACCGATGTTGTGGCTATCGCAGCTCAGGCTTCTGTGTGTCCTAACGGAGCAGTTAACCTTAGCATGACGCCTGCTCAAATTACAGGTGGAGCAGCTACTTATCAGTGGCAAGTATCTACAGATAATGGTGCTACGTGGTCTGATATTGCTGGAGCAACTGCTATTACGGCAAATACCAACCAATCTGTATCATCTATTTATCGATGTGCTATTGTACATTGTGGTGGCGCAGCAGGATATTCTTCGTTGGCTTCTGTACCGATGACTCCAATTGAGTGTGACGGTTCGTGCTACCCAATGGTTTATGCAGTTTATCCGTATGATGAGGAAATCACAAATGTTACCATCGGCAGCATGGTGAATTCTTCTAATTGTGCTACAATTGCTCCTGGAGCGGGTTCTGTTCTAAATAGTTATTCTAATTATACAGGTGCAGGTCAACCGGGAATTTCAGCTATGCAAGGTGAAGTAGTGCCATTTAGTTTAACACAAGCGATGTGCGGATCTTTTGCTTATTCAAATTTATTCCAAGTCTATATCGATTTCAACAAGGACGGCGACTTCTTGGATGCTGGAGAACAAGTGTATAATCAACCTTCTTATGTTACTGCTTTAACTCAAACAGTAACAGGAGCATTAAACATTCCTGTAAACGCACCGTTAGGAACAACAAGACTTCGTGTGGTTAACGCAGAAACTACTTTGAATACTACCAACTATGCCCATACAACCTATTATTATGGTGAAACCGAAGATTATTGTATCACCATAACAGCACCTGCTGCATGTGCAGGAACTCCGAATGCGCCAGTGGCAGCCATCTCAATTCCAGGTGGATGTGGAGCAACTACATTTACGTTAAGTGCTTCAAACCTATCTCAGGCATCAGGTATCAACTATCAGTGGCAAAGTTCTACAGACAACGGTGCGACATGGTCTGATGTAGCAGGAGCAACATCTCCGCAATACACAGTTACAGGCGGAGTTACTCAAAACACAAGCTACCAATTAGTAGGAACTTGTAGCCTTGATAGTGCGGCAAGTGCTGTGTCTAATGCTGTAGCTTACAACGTAAATACATGCCAATTGTCTTTGAATTTAACAGATTCTTTTGGAGATGGATGGAACGGAGCTTCAATGCAATTGACCATGAACGGGCAGCCTTATGCTACCATTGGTTCATCGTTTACAACCGGTACGGCTCAAACAATTACACTTTGTGTACCGGACGGTGCAAGCTATGCATTAAACTACATTAATGGTGGTTCATGGCCTAGCGAGGTGGGAATATCCATCTCACTTAATGGAGCAACTGTTTACAGTTTGGGTGCAGGTGCAGGCGTTGTAGGAACAACATTAACTACCGGTACTACATGTATAAACTGTGAAGGCACGCCTAATGCAACTGTTGCAGCAATTTCTACGCCATCAGCTTGTCCAAATGCAGGATTTACCTTAACAGCTACGAACTTATCTTCAGCAGCAGGTATCAGTAATATTTGGCAAAGTTCTACCGATGGTGGTGCAACTTGGACAGATGTTACCGGTGCAACTTCAGCTACATATGTTGTAAGTGCAGGAGTATCCGCAAATACCAGCTACAGATTTGTATCAACATGTGCAAATTCTGGATTAACAACAAGTTCGAATGTGGTTTCATTGTCATTATTGTCAGGTCAGTGCGAATGTGCTTCATATTGCGCATCTAACTTTACCTCTGTGTCATGGGAAAACATTACAAATGTTAATTTCGCAGGCATAAACAACACATCAGGAGGTAACACAGGAGGTCCAGTGAATTATACAACTGTGGCAGGAGCATCTGTAACAACAGGTTCTACTTATCCTTTGGCTGTTACCATTACTGCTGATATGTTTGAATACGTATATGCATGGTTTGACTGGAACCAAAATGGTTCTTTTGGTGATGCCGGTGAACAATATACCTTGGCATCGAATACTTCATTAGCAGGTCCTCATATTTTGGACATCAATGTGCCAACTACAGCAGTACCTGGTTCTACAAGAATGCGTGTAATGGTCGATTATTTCAATTCAAATCCAGATCCATGTAGGTCAGCTACCTTTGGTGAGGCAGAAGATTACTGTGTGTCAATAGCGGCATGTACGGCTCCTCCTGCTCCTTCAGTGGCTTGTTACCAAACAGCAACATGGAATGGTGCAACTTGTCAATACGACATTACAGGAACGCAACCTGCAGTACCTTCTGTTGCTTGTTACCAAACAGCAACATGGAATGGTGTAACTTGTCAGTACGACATTACAGGAGAACAACCTGCAGCGCCTACAGTGGCTTGTTACCAAGCAGCAACATGGAATGGTGTAACTTGTCAGTACGACATTACAGGAGTACAACCTTCTGTTCCATCAACTGAATGTTACCAAACAGCAACCTTCAACGAAGGAACTTGTCAGTGGGATCTTTCGGGAGAACAACCTGCAGCGCCTTCAGTGGCTTGTTACCAAACAGCCACATGGAATGGTGCAACTTGTCAGTACGACATCACCGGAGATCAACCTTCTGTTCCAGTAACTGCTTGTTACCAAACAGCAACCTTCAACGAAGGAACTTGTCAGTGGGATCTTTCGGGAGAACAACCTGCAG
>RGEC01000076.1 GCA_009918425.1 Bacteroidota bacterium | reverse complement strand
ATATGTAGCGTTGCAAATTTGCCTCAGGTTACAAAAGTAAGCGAGCCGGATTCAAAAATTCACATGAAACTGAAAACTGTCATTCTGGGCACCCAAAGAAAAGGAGAAATTTTTGCGCATCTTCTTCAGGACAGCGCTTCTTTTCAATTTAGTGGTTACTATGATCCTGACAGCGAGCAGAATGCCGACGGCGCAGGCAATTTACTTTATATGTTTGAGCTGGCTGAACAGGCAGATGTTTTTATTATAGACAGGCATGTACACTTTATCGATACATCCCTCATTGAAAACCTGACCCGTTTGGGCAAACATATTCTGCTGGACGGTTTCCTAATCAATGACATTGGTTTTACAGAGCAACTGATGAGGTTGCATGCCGAAAGCGGAAATTGCTTTCATGTAGCCAATACAATGTTTAATAAACCATTGTATACCACGGCTTCTCAGTTTGTAAGAAAACCACGATTTATCAAGTTGGAAAAAGAATGCAGACCGCCCGCACCCGGCGGATTTGAGGCGTGGTTGTTTAAGGAACTTGCTCAGGACCTTGATCTTGTAATAAGAACAGCCCAATGCGGGATAAGAGATGTATCGGCAAGGCCTTTATTTCTTTTTGGCAAGAATCCTGATTTGCTTAATATTCACATTGAGTTCGACAATGACTCCGTTTGCCATATTTCTGCAGGACGTGCCATAGAGCCCGGCACACACCGTCTAAAAATTTATCAGCAAGACAAATTGTTTTCTTTGGATTTCACGGAAAATACTCTGAACGAATACAGGCAAACTGAAAATAAAGACCAGCTTACCTTCCTGGAGGAAACTGAATCTCAGCAACAACAGGAATTAACACTTATTCAAAGACCCGTTATTCCCTTTGATGCCTGGAAAATGGAGTTCAGGAATTTTGAAGAAAATATTTCCAAGGGGCTTACGCCGCTCACATCACTGGAAAATGTACTGGAAGTGAATAGGCTGGCTTCACTCATAACAGAAAAAGTACAAAGACGTTACCACGAAGTGTAAACACTTCAAATTACATTTGAGTTACGGCAGATAGTGTTGTATTTTCGCAGCATGGGTTTGCGTGTATTTTGGTCTGCTCTTTTATTGATTTCTTTTCTTATTGCAGGCTGCAACAAAGAGAACGAGCCCATTCCCTCTTACATCAGAATTGATTCGGTAAGTGTAAAAACCACACCGTCGCAGGGAAATAATATTCATGAAATTTCAGCCGTAAATGTGTATGTGGATGAACAATTTATGGGCCTGTTTGAAATCCCTTGCACTATCCCGGTGTTGTTTTCGGGAAAACACAAACTTTCTATTATTCCATCGGTGAGACTGAACGGAGCCCTCAACCAGCATGTCATTCACCGACTATTCAACAGAAGCGACACTACCATTGATCTCTCTGCAGGTAAAATAACCCATGCAGGCAATATTATCCTCACTTATAAGAACAATACTGAATTTGCATGGCTCGAAGATTTTGAGGATAACAACAGCAGTTTGATTCGGTTGTTTTCGGCAGCGGGTGACACATCTTTTATAACAACAGAACCTTTTTCCCTGAAGGGCCGATATGCGGGAAACACAAGGTGCATGAAAGTTGTGATAGGTGCCGCAGATACAGCTAAAACGGTAGATATGGCATCATTTAAGTATTTTGGAAACCTTCCTTTTATGGGAACAGATATTATGCTTGAATTTGATATAAAAACTCCTGTACCCGTGCAGATGGCGATGATAAGGAAAAACAGTTCGGGAAAATTATATCTGCCATATGTATATATTTTCGAAACCGATGGCAGCTGGAAACGCTTTTATATCAATCTTATCTATGAATTGTATAACCAGCCCGGAGATACCGAAGTGCAATTGATGATCAGTCCCATAAAACCTGCTGAAATCAAGACCAGTCAGGAAATTTTTATTGACAATATACGATTCAGCTATCCCAAATGAACCGCAAACTTCAGATTACTCTGCACATCATTGCTGATTTGATATCTGCTGCAGCTTCTTGGTTTTTGTTTTTTTTATACAGAAAACATGTAGTTGAGGCAGTAAAGCACGGATATGAGATACCTGTAAATAACGATCTGAAACTATTTGTTGGGCTTATTGCCATTCCTGTAATGTGGCTTTTGGTTTATGCAGGAAGCGGTTACTATAAAAATATCTTTAGAAGAAGCCGGCTTAGGGAGGTGGAAAGAACCTTTATCTCCGGTATTGTAGGTAGTTTGGTTATATTCTTCCTTCTTATATTGGATGACAGTGTGGCGAATTATAAAGATTATTACAAATCCCTGCTTGTATACTTTTCATTGCACACAGGCATCACGCTGCTTTTGAGGCTTGTGGTAGTAAGCAGAACCATTTTTATGATTCAGCATCGCAAATGGGGATATAAAACACTCTTGGTGGGCAGTGGAATTACTGCCGGTAAACTGTATACTGAATTATCTGAAGCAAAAAAATCTGAAGGATTTAACATTCAGGGCTATATCTCAGGAAAAGCAAACGTAACTGCCGAAATGGGCAAGCTCACCTGCCTGGGAACAAAAGAGAATATATCAGAAGTAATTCGCAGTCATAATATTGAAGATGTAATAATTTGCCTGGATGATGATGAGCATGACTGGGTGCCTGGACTTGTGGATCAGATTCAGAATGAAAACGTACATTTAAAAATTCTGCCCGACAGCTACGGCATGGTTCTGGGAATGGTGAAAATGAATAATATTCTGGGGGCTATGCTTGTGGAGGTTGACTTTGAGGTAATGCCACAATGGCAGAAAACTGCAAAACGTTTTTTCGATATTGTTATAAGTCTGCTCGCATTGATGTTTGGACTGCCCATTTTCATTCTAATTGGCATTGCCATTAAACTCGACAGTGCAGGTCCGGTATTTTTTCGGCAGCAAAGAATAGGATTTAAGGGGAAAGTTTTTGAGATTTTCAAGTTCAGAAGCATGCGAAATGATGCCGAAAAATCAGGTCCACAGCTTAGCAGTGAGAAGGATGATCGCAGAACCAGGGTGGGTGCTTTTCTCAGAAAATCGAGACTTGATGAATTGCCGCAGTTCATCAATGTGCTCAAAGGAGATATGAGTATTGTGGGCCCAAGACCTGAGCGTCAGTATTTTATTGATCAAATTGTAAAAAAAGCGCCTTATTACGTTAGACTTCATCGCATAAAGCCGGGCATAACCAGCTGGGGTCAGGTGAAGTTTGGATACGCCGAAAATGTGGATGAAATGGTTGAACGCATGAAATACGACATTTTATATCTTGAAAACATGAGTCTTGGTCTGGACATAAAAATAATGATATATACCGCTCTGATTATGATTCAGGGTCGAGGAAAATAAATCGAAAAATTATCACTTTTATCCATAACTATCCTAATTTATCAATCTTGGAATTTGATTTGAACTACCTGATAAATAAAACAAAATAGCATTAAATTCATTTATTTAGCAAGCGATTAAAATACAATGAAATCAAACCCAGATACCCTGAGTCCTTTTAAAAGAATATGGAACCTTGTGGGTACAGAAAAAAGAAACATTCGTTTTCTTTATATATATGCCATTCTGGCAGGTGCAATTAGCCTGATTATACCGCTGGGTATACAGGCAATTATAGGCCTTGTACTGGCAGGAAAACTGAGCAGCAGCTGGTTTATTCTTATCGTACTGATAACCCTGGCAATTCTGCTTTCCGGACTCACAGGTCTTGCACAGCTTAGTATTCTGGAATCCATTCAAAGCAAGCTTTTCGTGCGCACTGCATTTGATTTTTCGGAAAAACTGGCTTCTGCATCCAGGTATCTAAGAAAGTATACAAGTTTTGTTGAATTGTCCGAAAAATTTCTGGATGTAATAACTGTTCAGAAGAGTTTCAGCAAGCTTTTGCTGAGCTTTACCTCTTCCCTGCTGGAAATAATTTTTGGTATTGTTCTTCTTGCCATCTATCATCCCTCATTTCTTATTTTTGGGTTCAGCCTGCTTATACTGGTTGCATTTATTTTAAGAACTACATATACCAGAGGTGTGGAGTCTGCTCGAAATGAGAGCAACTACAAATTCAAAACCGCTTTTTGGTTAACCGAAATTGCCCAGAACAGGGTAACATTCAACCTTAAGCAGGAACAAAATTTTCACCTCAAGAAAACAGATGAATATTTAAAGGGCTATGTAAGTAGCCGACAAGCCCATTTTCGTGTGTTATATAACCAAGCTGCTATTGCCATTGGCATGAAGGTGGTGTTGACAATGGCTATGCTATTTCTGGGCAGCTTCCTGCTGGTTCGGCAGGATATAAGCCTGGGGCAGTTTTTGGCTTCAGAGATTTTAATCATTTCTCTTGTTGACGCCGTAGGCAAGCTGGTAATTTCCGTTGAGAGTGTTTATGATGCTGGCATAGCGATGGAAAAACTGGGTTCCGTAACAGATGCTGTTCTGGATGAACGGGTAGAACATACTTCGTACACAAGTATTCCGGCTGAGCCACCTTCTGTAACTTTGGTAGACAAAAAATCAGGGAAGCCGGTTATCGAAATTCAGGCCGGACAAAAAATTGGTATTTGCGGATTACCCGGCACGGGGCGAACACGGATTCTAAAGACAATAATTGGCGATCTGGAAACCCAGTATGCTTCTCAGCTCAACAATGTTCCTGTTGAAAACATTTCGGGTGAAGGCCTGGGAAGCATTACCGGAATTTGCCTGCAAGGAAGCAATATTTTTGAGGGTACACTGGCGCAAAATATCGTTCTGGGCAATGAACCGGATTTGACCGAACTAACAAGTCTCAGCAAAACATTGAATTTGCACAGTTTCGTTTCTTCTCTCCCGGGTGGTTTCAATTACGAGTTTGAATCTGAAAGTGGAATCCCAAATAACATTGCACGCAAGATTCCTCTGGCAAGAGCGCTTTACCACACGCCTCCCCTTATTTTAATAGACGACGTTTGGGGTGTATTTACCAAAAAAGAATTGGAGGCAATTTGGAAGCATATCAACAATATAAAATCGACTGTCATTTTCATTAGCAACCAGATTCCCGTTTTGTCACAGGCTGATTCGTGCCTGTTCCTGGATGAGCAAGGCTTATCTTCGATGGGAAAAATAAATGAAAATAATGTTCCTTCTGTAATTCAGGATATCACATGGCATTAAAATCAGAAAAGAAAAACGGCTACCAGAGTGAGCTATTGCTGACCGAGAGTCCTTGGACTCAAAAAAGGATGAGTAAGGTATTAATCTGGCTCTCCTTTCTGTTTATATTATTCATGTTTCTGCCGTGGACACAGAATATTCAGACTCAAGGCACTGTTACCACCCTCCTTCCCAATCAGCGACCACAGGAAATTCAAACCATTATTGGCGGCAGAATTGAAAAATGGCATGTTACGGAAGGGGATTATGTGCGAAAAGGCGATACGATTGTACGCATCAGCGAAGTAAAAGAGAGTTATCTCGACCCCAAACTGCTGGAACAGACAGAAACACAAATCAGAGCAAAAGAAAGCAGTGTAAATAGCTACAGTTCTAAAATTGAGGCTATTAACCGGCAGATTACACAGCTGGAAATTAATCAGGACCTGAAACTAAAGCAGGCTAAAAATAAGGTAGAGCAAGAACAAATGAAGGTAAACAGTGAAGTTGCTGAACTTGAAGCTGCCAAAACCGGAGAAGGAATAGCAAGACAGCAATATTCCCGAGACAGTGCGTTGGAGAAAAAAGGCATTAAAAGTCCCTTGGATGTTGAAAATCGCCGTGTTAAATGGCAGGAAAGCGTAGCTAAACGCATTTCTGTTGAAAACAAACTGATGTCGGCACGTGCATCACTTGAAAATGCAAGATTTGAGCTGAGAAATGTGACAGCTGAATACGGTGAGAAAATGGCAAAAGCAGAAAGTGATCGCTTCAGTGCCATCAGCAACCAGATGGAGACTGAAGCCGAAGTGAGCAAACTTCGCAACCAATACAGCAACTACAGCATCAGGAGTGGATTTTATACCATTATGGCGCCTCAGGATGGCTATGTAACCAAAACACTTGCCAGTGGAATCGGTGAAACGGTAAAAGAAGGTGAGGCAATTTGTACGGTTATGCCATCGGCTGTTCACCTTGCCGTAGAAATGTATGTAGATCCCATGGATATGCCGCTGGTAAAAAAAGGGCAGCACGTGAATTTTGTTTTTGATGGCTGGCCCACCATTGTTTTCTCCGGCTGGCCTAACTATACTTACGGAACATTCCCGGGAAGGGTATTTGCCATAGACAATACTTTATCGCCCAATGGCAAATACCGTCTCTTGGTTGCACCTGAAGTTGGCAGTAAACAGTGGCCTCCTCAACTACGCGTGGGAACCGGTTCACACGGATATTTGCTGCTAAACAGGGTTCGTGTATGGTATGAAATATGGCGACAGCTTAACGGATTCCCGCCCGACTATTACAAAACTGAAACAGCACCAACAAAACCAAAAAAATGAGGATTCCGGCAACACTGCTTTTGTTAACAGGCTTCTTTTCCCGTTTGTTTGCGCAGGACAGCAGTACTGTAAACCTTGGAATGGTTTTAAAACAGGTAAGTGCAAATCATCCCACAGCAAAACAGGCAGCATTGTTGCCAAAGCAGGGGGAAGCCTATCTGCGGTATGCCCGAGGAGGATTTGATCCAAAAGTGTTCTTTACCCAAAGGGAGAAAACCTTCAAAACAGAGAATTACTACAATGAAACTTCCGCCGGGATTAGTATTCCCACATGGTATGGCGTGGATTTGAAGGCAGGATATGAGAAAAACGATGGTATTTACCTCAGTCCGGATATGAAAACACCCGAAAAAGGTCTGTCATATGCGGGTGTTGATATTCCACTTTTACGAAACATGATTACCGATACCCGAAGAACCGGGGTAAGGCAGGCACAGTTGTTTAAGGAACAAAGTGAAGCTATGCGTGAGCAGATGCTCAATGAACTTGCGCAGCAGGTAATTCTGGATTATGCCGGGTGGTACTTTACCTGGCAGGAAAAAGATATTTGCCGGCAGGCATTGGCACTGCTAAATGAAAGAATGTTTGCAATAAGATCTGAATACAGAGCCGGAAGCAAATCGGCTGCAGATACGATTGAAACATCGGCTCAATTGGGCACTTTTAATATGCTGTATCGCGATGCTTCTGTGCGGGAGTATAAAACCAGGCTGATGCTATCGGCACATCTGTGGGATGAAAATGAAAACCCTGTGGTCATAAAAGATGGCGTAATACCAGACTACACCGGACTGGATTTTCTGGATAGTATGCTCAAGGCATTTCCTGATACTCTTGTGAGCAACAGTATTCAGAACCTACAACCCAATCTTCAGATTATGGACTTGTATGTTCAGAAAAACAATCTTGAAATGCGGCTTAAAAGACAAGCAATGCTGCCTGAAATAAATCTAAAATACCGGGCATTGAGCCCAGGCTATTTTGACTTTCCGGCAGGAAGTTCGGTTCGCATGAACTCCACATTTGGAATGGGATTCAGCAGTTCGCTGTTTTTGAGAAAAGAACGTGGAGAGTTTGAACTTTCAAGAATTGCCTGGCAGGAATCGGGGCTGAAACTGAAGCAAAAAACCCGAGAAACTGCACAAAAAACTTTGGGGTTGTATCAGGAGGCACTTACCTATGCAGGACTAAGCCGCGATTATACGGCTATAAGCGGACAGTACAGGTTGCTGTACGAAAACGAAAAAACACGATTTACGGCCGGTGACGCGACCGTCTTTATGGTTAATATGCGCGAAACACGCTGGATTGAAACACGTCTGAAACTGAATGAATACAGGCAAAAGCAGGTTCAAAGCGCAACACGCTATCTTGAGATGGCCGGCGTGATTGGCAGAATCTTTTAAATCGGCTTAAAACACATTATTGAGTACATCAACAATACGTTTGATGTATGGGCTTCTAAAAACGCCTTAAAAGTGTTCAAATTGTGGAAAATTAGCGGAATTTTGGACATGTACCTCCCCTGTTTTGGTTGTATTTTTACAAACAATTAAAAAAACGATCTTTTTACGTTAGACAATGAGCAATCAAAATAGTGGGAATTACGGTGCAGATAACATTACCGTACTTGAGGGTTTAGAGGCAGTGCGCAAGCGCCCTGCGATGTACATCGGAGATATCGGCCCCAAAGGCCTTCACCATCTGGTTTATGAGGTAGTAGACAATAGTATTGACGAGGCTTTGGCCGGTCATTGCCGCAATATTTATGTTAGCATTCTTGAAGACAACAGCATACGCGTGCTGGATGACGGTCGGGGAATCCCCACAGACATGCACCAGAAAGAAAAGAAAAGTGCGCTGGAAGTAGTAATGACGGTGCTTCACGCCGGAGGTAAGTTTGATAAAGATACATATAAAGTTTCCGGGGGGTTGCATGGTGTGGGTGTAAGTTGCGTAAATGCCCTTTCCAAGCATCTTAAAGTACGCGTTTTTCGCGAAGGCAAAATATTTCAGCAGGAATATCAGATTGGCAAGCCGCTGTATGATGTGAAGGTAGTTGGAGAATCAGACCAAAGAGGCACAGAAGTTACTTTCACTCCTGATGATACTATTTTCCAGGCGACCGAATACCAGTTTGATACGCTACAAAACCGTTTAAGGGAGCTTGCCTACCTCAACAAGGGCATACGGCTGGTGCTTACCGATGAAAGAAACAAAGATGAGGAAGGAAACTTCCATTCAGAAACCTTTTTCAGCGAGGGCGGATTGAAAGAGTTTGTTGGTTTCATAGATGGCACCCGCGAGAAATTGATTCCGGAGCCTGTATATTGCGAGAGCGACAAATACGGAATCCCGGTTGAAATAGCATTTCAATATAATACCGGATATAGTGAAAACCTTCATTCTTATGTAAACAATATCAATACCATAGAAGGTGGTACACACGTTGCCGGATTCCGCAGGGCACTAACCCGCACACTGAAAAGCTATGCCGAAAAGCAGAAGCTGCTGGAAAAAGTAAAAGTAGAAATTAGCGGCGATGACTTCCGGGAAGGACTTACCGGAGTGATTAGTGTTAAAGTGGCTGAACCACAATTTGAAGGGCAAACCAAAACCAAGTTGGGAAATAACGAGGTTATGGGCGCCGTGGATACTACTGTAGGTGAAATGCTTGAAAACTTCCTTCAGGAAAATCCCAAAGAAGCCAAAGTGATTGTAGACAAAGTAATTCTTGCGGCGCAGGCCCGTGCAGCGGCTCGCAAAGCCCGTGAAATGGTTCAGCGCAAAGGAGCAATGAGTGGTATGGGATTGCCCGGTAAACTTAGTGACTGCTCCAAAACCGATCCTGCTATCTGTGAAATATTTTTGGTAGAAGGAGATTCTGCAGGAGGAACTGCCAAGCAGGGTCGTGACCGTGAATTTCAGGCCATTTTGCCGCTTAGGGGTAAAATCCTGAACGTAGAAAAAGCACTGGAGCATAAGATTTATGAGAATGAAGAAGTGCGCAACATGTTTACTGCGCTGGGTGTGCACATTGGCACGAATGAAGATGGCGACAAAGAACTTATCCTGGATAACCTACGCTACCACAAAGTGGTTATTATGACTGATGCGGATGTAGATGGTTCCCACATCAGAACCCTGATACTTACCCTGTTCTTCCGTTACATGAAAAAGCTGATTGAAA
>RGEC01000075.1 GCA_009918425.1 Bacteroidota bacterium | reverse complement strand
CTGGTATGCCGGTCACAACTACCACCAAAGCATAGCGCGAGGTGGCATGAACAATATTTCGCGAAAATTCGGGGCTCATGCCGTTTCCATGGGGCTGGAATACCGCTCGGAGTTTATAAGAAGCAACGTGCTGGGAGAGCCCGGTGATACGATGGAGGTTCCTTTTGGATCTGACGGAGCCCGCTTTACCCGCAGTGCAAAGCGTGAGAACTGGAGTGTTTATTTGGAAGATAAGTTTCAATGGAATAAATGGATTGTATCAGGAGGAATTCTGTTTAACAACAATTCGGCTTTTGGTAATGGATTTTTTCCGGGAATAGAGTTGGCAAAAAACTACAGCCGTATGCGGATTTTTGCTTCTGCAAACAAGGCTTTCAGGCTACCCACTTACACCGACTTATATTACAATATTGGTGGAGCCAAAGGCAGCAAACTGCTAAAGCCTGAAGAAGCGATCAGTTATGAATTGGGAGCGCAGATAAAACAAAAAGAACACCATTTTCGGCTGGCTGCTTTTGCACGTGATGGTAAAAATCTCATTGACTGGGTGCGCTTTAACGGCAGCAATGTGGATTCAGCAGCGAACCTAACACAGGTGTTTTACTACGGTGCTGATGGTTACTGGAAATTTTCGCCCCAAAACCCACTGTTTGGTGTTTTGCAGAACATAATAGCCGGATTTTTCCTCATGGATGCCGATAAAACCAGTGATGGTTTTCAGAGTTTTTATGCACTTGATTTTGTTGGAAGGAAATTTACTTTACAGGGGGATTGGAAGTTGCACAAGCATATTAACCTGAACACATTGGCCTATTTGCAAAAAAGAATGGGTGGATACAAGCCTCCCGGAAGCACAATGGAAACAGCCTATCCTTATGCCTTGGCTATGGACGTGAGGCTCATGGCCACGGTTAAAAAACTGAAGTTTTTTGCCGAAGCCACCAATATTTTCAACAGCCCTATGATGGATTTGGGAAATGTCCAACTGCCGGGGCGATGGATAAAGGCGGGATTGACAGCGAACGTTGGCTTATGACTCGCGCGCGCACGCGCACGAAAACCTTGAAGGTTTGGTTGTTTAAAATACTCCGTAACTTCGCAACGTGACCCGCCAAGAACTGGTATATCAAATTTTTTCCAAAAAAAGCTACCTCTGCACCGGTCTGGATACGGAAATGGGTAAACTCCCCCATCATTTGCCAAAAAACGGCGATGCCATAGTAGAGTTTAACAGGCAAATCATCAATTCCACCCTGCCTTACAGCGTTGCCTACAAAATCAATACGGCCTTTTATGAACAATATGGTGCCCGTGGCTGGGAATGGATGGAGCAGACCCTGGATTACCTGCCGCAGTCAGTTTTTCGCATTGCAGATGCCAAACGTGGCGATATAGGAAATACCAGCACCATGTATGCACGGGCTTTCTTTGAAACCCTGAACTTTGATGCAGTTACCGTGGCACCCTACATGGGGGAAGATAGCCTAAGGCCTTTCCTGGAGTTTAAGGACAAATGGATTATATGCCTGGCCCTTACCAGCAATCCGGGGCATGCCGATTTTCAAATGCATGAATATGCAGGCATGAAACTATATGAGCGCGTGATAGAAACCGTTTGCAAGTGGGGCAACCCCGAAAACCTCATGTTTGTGGTGGGTGCTACCCGCGCAGATTACGTTTCCGCGATCCGCAAAATAATTCCTGACCATTTTCTGCTGGTGCCCGGCGTGGGCGCACAGGGGGGTAGTCTGGCCGACATTAGCCATGCCGGACTTAATACAGACGCAGGTTTGCTGGTGAACAGTTCCCGTGGCATTTTGTATGCCTCCTCCGGTGAAGATTTTGCCGATGCCGCTGCGGCAGAAGCCCAAAAACTACAGGCTGAAATGGCTGGTTACCTAACCCATATTAATCATTGAGATGGAAAACCGCATAACCCGGCTACTGGGCATTGAATTTCCCATCATACAAGGCGGAATGATATGGTGCAGCGGCTGGGAACTGGCATCTGCCGTAAGCAATGCCGGTGGGCTTGGGCTAATCGGCAGTGGCAGCATGTATCCGGATATTCTCAGACAACACATTCGTCAGTGTAAAGCCCATACAGTGAAACCCTTTGGCGTGAATGTGCCCTTGCTATACCCGAACATAGAGGACCACATGAATATTATAGCCGAGGAAGGGGTGAAAATTGTGTTTACCAGCGCCGGAAATCCGGCCACATGGACACCTTGGCTGAAAGAACGCGGCATTACCGTGGTACATGTGGTGGCCAACACCAAATTTGCCAAAAAATGCGAGGCTGTGGGTGTAGATGCCATTGTGGCGGAAGGATTTGAAGCCGGTGGCCACAACGGTCGCGAAGAAACAACCACCTTGTGTTTGATTCCCATGGTGCGTGAAATTTGTAGCTTACCCTTGATTGCGGCCGGCGGCATTAGCACAGGAAAAGCCATGGCAGCAACGTTCTGCCTGGGCGCCGAGGCTGTGCAGGTAGGAAGCCGTTTTGCAGCCAGCGCGGAAAGTTCCGCACATGCGAGTTTCAAACAGGCCATACTAAATGCCGGCGATGGTGATACACAACTCACGCTGAAAGAACTTACCCCTGTGCGTTTGCTTAAAAATAAGTTTTACAGCGATGTGATGGAAGCCTATAGCAAAGATGCTTCCCCCGAAGAACTGGCTGCATTGCTGGGCCGCGGAAGGGCCAAAAAAGGCATGTTTGAGGGAGATATGGATGAGGGAGAACTGGAAATTGGGCAGGTGAGTGCATTTATCCATGAGATTAAGCCTGCAGGAGATATTGTGCGTGAAATGATGGACGAATACAGACAAACCCGAAACAGTTTGCCTGCTTTGTAACCCATTTTCTGTATTTTCGCACACATGCAATGGATTTCTCAAATCCTTTTTGCCCTTTGCCTGGGTGCCGGTATCTGGTTTTTTGCAGGCAGGGTAAAATTCATTCGCCGTAATATTCTTTTAGGAAAAGACATTGACCTGTCCGACAACCCTGCAGCCCGCTGGAAACAGATGCTGTGGGTGGCCATGGGACAGAGCAAAATGGCCAAACGCCCCGTTGCCTTTGTTTTCCACCTCATTGTTTACCTGGGTTTTGTGCTCATCAACATAGAAGTGCTGGAAATATTGCTGGACGGGTTGCTGGGCACACACCGCCTGTTTTCCTTTATGGGCGGATTGTACAACACAGCCATCGGGTTTTTTGAAATACTGGCCCTGCTGGTGCTGGTGGCTTGCGTGGTTTTCCTTGCCCGTCGTTTCCTCGTTAAAATTCCCCGCCTCAATGCCCCCGAACTGAAAGGCTGGCCTGTAAAAGATGCCACCACCATTCTGATTGTTGAAATTGTGCTGATGGCAGCCCTGCTGAAAATGAATGCCGCAGACCAGATTTTACAATCACGCGGAGCGGAACATTATGTAAGTGCGGGCAGCTTCCCCGTTAGCCAATTTTTGGTACCCATGATGGACGGATTCAGCACGGAATTTCTGGTATTTGCAGAGCGCGGAGCCTGGTGGTTTCACTTCATTGGCATACTGCTGTTTTTGAATTATGTGCCCTACAGCAAACATTGGCATATTATCATGAGTTTTCCCAACGTGTATTACACACCGCTAAAACCCAAAGGCGCTTTTACCAACATGGAAAGTGTAACCACGGAAGTGAAACTGATGATGGATTCGTCGGCAACGCCGCCGGAAGGATACCAGCCACCGGCCGGTTTCGGAGCACGCGATGTTCAGGATCTAACCTGGAAGAACTTAATGGACGCCTACACCTGTACGGAATGTGGCCGCTGCAGCAGCGTATGTCCGGCCAACATAACCGGTAAAAAACTGAGCCCGCGCAAAATCATGATGGACACCCGCGACCGCCTTGAAGAGGTTGGGCGCAATCTGGACGCAGGCACGCAGGATGACAAAGATTTACATAGCTACATATCAGCCGAAGAACTCTGGGCCTGCACTACCTGCAACGCCTGCGCAGAAGCTTGTCCGGTGAACATAAACCCGGTTGATATCATTGTGCAGATGCGACAGTATCAGGTAATGGAAAAAAGTGCGGCACCATCCGAACTCAACAATATGTTTACCAACCTGGAAAACAACGGAGCCCCCTGGCAAATGAGCCAGATGGATAAGGCAAACTGGACACAATCCTAAGAAAAATGGAACACTACACCGCGCACCCTACGGCTGTTATAGATGATGGTTGCCAAATTGGCGAAGGCACCAAAATCTGGCATTTTTCACACATCATGCCGGGTTGTATAATTGGCAAAAACTGTAATATCGGGCAAAATGTGGTGATCAGTCCGGAAGTGGTGTTGGGAAACAATGTAAAAATCCAGAATAATGTAAGTATCTATACCGGGGTCACCTGCGACGACGATGTGTTTCTGGGCCCCAGTTGTGTCTTTACCAATGTAACCAATCCCCGCAGTGCGATAAACCGCAGGGGACAATACGCCAAAACCCATGTGGGGAAAGGGGCGAGCATTGGGGCCAACGCCACTATCGTATGCGGCCATGATATTGGAAAGTTTGCCTTTATCGGTGCAGGCGCGGTGGTAACCAAAAATGTTCCCGATTACGCCCTGATGGTGGGCAATCCGGCAAGGCAAACCGGCTGGATGAGCGAATATGGACACAAACTGCAGTTTGATGCACAGGACCGGGCCGTTTGTCCGGAAAGCGGCCAAATCTACTGCCTGCAAAATGGCAATGTAACCCGAACTGACGTATGAAAAACATTCTGGTAACCGGCGGACTGGGATTTATCGGTTCTCACACCGTGGTGAGTTTGCACGAAGCAGGATTCAACCCCATTATTCTGGATAACCTCAGCAATACCCGGGAAACCGTTCTCGATGGGCTGGAGCAGCTGATGGGCCGCAGGCCGGTTTTTTACCTTGGCGATGTAAATGATGCCGACATCTATGATAAAATCATTTCCGAAACCGGCGAAATAGCGGCTGTAATTCACTTTGCTGCGTACAAAGCGGTGGGTGAAAGCGTGGAACTGCCGTTAAAATATTACCACAACAATGTGCAAGGACTTATAACCCTGCTTGCTGCTATGCAGAAACACGGTGTGTGCAATATCGTTTTCAGCAGCAGTTGTACGGTTTATGGAGAGCCTGATGAGGTACCTGTAAACGAAAATTCTGCCATTAAGCCTGCAGCGTCGCCTTATGGTGCCACCAAGCAGATGGGCGAAACCATTTTAAAAGATTGTGCGTGGATGAACACTCAGTGTCTGCGATATTTCAACCCCCCTGATTCCTTATCTCACCCAGTCTGTGGCAGGTTTAAGACCCCCGCTTACAGTCCATGGTGGCGACTATCCCACATTAGATGGCACCTGTATTCGAGATTACATTCATGTATGTGACCTGGCTGATGCCCATGTCGCCGCATTAAACCGATTGCTGCAAGGAAAGCAAACTGCACATTTTGAGGTGTTCAATATCGGAACGGGAGAAGGCAGCACGGTACTGCAAGTGCTAACATCATTTGAGCAGGCTACCGGTATGAAACCGCAATACAAAATTGGTCCACGCAGGGCGGGTGATGTGGTGGCGGTCTGGGCAGATGCATCCCGTGCCGAAAACATATTGGGCTGGAAGGCCGGGAGGGACCTGCCTGAAATGCTGAAGGATGCTTGGAACTGGCAAACCAAGCGGTTATAAAATGTCTAGTTTTCAGGATTTTTGGCCAAGGTGCACTTTGCCCTTATCAACACTATCCACATTTGGATATTCTGAAAAAATGTTTAAAAAGCCTCTTCTATAGTTGTTTAGCAGGATTTAGGGCTTATAACAAGCGGCAATTTTGTTAATTTAAAAACTTTTTCCACATTTTTATTAACATAAAACATACCAGTTGGTATATTTGTAGCCCGCTATGACAAAAATCACAAGAGAAAAGATTCTTAATCGTTGTTTTGAAGCCATCTGTGAAGGAGGGTTCATCAACCTTCGTACCGACAAGGAAATCAAGCGTTTGCGCATTACCAAAGGGGCTTTTTATCATTATTTTCCAGGTAAACTGGATCTGGGATATGCGGTAATTGAAGAAATCATTATGCCCATGTACACAGCACGTTGGGTATCTCTGGAAGAAAAAACACGGGGTGTTTCGGCTGCATTGAATGAAATTATTGAAAACATCAAAATAAGCAGTACGGATTTGTCTGTAAAACGCGGCGATGTGCTGGCCAACCTAATGGTGGAAATGAGCAACGAAGATGAAAACTTCCGCCTGAAACTGGAGGAGGTGCTGGAGGCCCAGGTTAAAATCATTCAAAGAGCCATACTAAACGGGAAAGCTGCCGGTGAAATGAAACCTCAGATTGATGCCCGCAGCATGGCTTATAGCCTGATTGGTCAATTGCATGGGTGCTACGCGGTAGCCAAAACCCGCAACAGCCGCGATGTATTTACCCTGATGATGAATGCTTTGCAGCGCCAATTGAAAGAGGTATTGTTTGTGAGTGCGGGGTCTGAACCTTCAGGAGGAACGGCATTTCAGCGCATGACTGCTTAAACGGAATTCGTTCAGGCATTGGAGGTAAATATAAATCGGTTATACCCAATCCATGGCCATTACCAACCCGCCGAAGAAGGTAGGCAATCCCAGCCAGAAGCCCTGGGGCAGGAAAATGGTAAGCAGAATCAGGGCTACCGCAGATACGGCAGTGATGGCCCAATACAATCCGGTGTTGCGCTTAGCGTCTGTCATAACAGGGCAAAGTTACACATTCAATTTCACAGTCACAAATGCTTAGGATTGCAACGGGCAGTATAAACCTATATCCGCCTTGCATGTTAGCCGGGGGTAAAAAGAAGAAGTGCTGTAAAAAATATAAAACTGCCAAACGTTGCAAGGATTGTCCTAAAAAGAAATGACGCAATTGAATAGCAAATAAAAACACTCAGTTTTTATGACAAATTTTTGTCGCTAAGCCATTTTGTTAACTCAAAGTTGAACTCGAACCGAGGCATATGCGCCAAAACCATTCAGCCTGCCGGGCATTGCGAGGCTTTCCAGTCCTTCGAGCCGGAGGTTGAAATATAAACCTCCACGCTGCATGGGTTTCCAGTTCCAGTTACTTTGTAAATTTATGTTCCAGGTATCAAATCCTCCCAACGATATACCCGGATACAATCGCAAAGCGCCTATCCCTATTTTGACATTGGGCTGCCAGTCAAATCTTGGCAGATAACCCGGTAAATGTTTGTAACAAAGAGAAACCCAGCCCCATTTACTGTGCATTCCGCTTACATATAATTCAAACGGTGCCAATAGCATTTTGCTGCTTTGGCTGCTGTCCAGGCCCAGTGCCTGTTTTATGGTATCCACCCGATCCCCAAACCAGTCACCACGAAAAATGCGGTTGAGTGAGGTTGTTGCGCTCTCTAAACGCACTGTGCTGTTTGCCATTGCCGGCAAACGGCTGTATGTATTCAGGCTACCCGTGTAATACAATCCGAAATTAGACAAACCCATAGAAACTTCTTTCCATGACCCCTTTTGAAGTTCATAGGATACGTCAGTATTAACTGTAAGTCCAAATCCGCTCCGTGCCCTATGAAGGCTTCCACCCCAAAAAACGTCTACATGCTGCGCCAGGGTGTCGGTAAAAACTGTAGCCCTAAAATTGTTAACCGCACTGTAGGATTGCAGCCAACCGGGATTGATGCTGCCCGTGAACCTGACATTGCCTTTTCCTGCAGGCAGCATGCGGTTTTTCTCAAAACCAAAGCCCAGTTCTACCACATCCCATTGTGTGGCTTTGTGGATGCGGGCATCAAGCGTTTCACCCAGATAGGCACCATTGCCCTGAAAAACCAGTCGGAATGCATCGTCATTAAAACGAATTCCACCCATCTGGTGACGGCGCACATAAAATTTATCAGCCACATTCAGTTGCATGGTAGCTGCAATTCCGCCACGCAATTGTGTTTTCAGCCTTTCTTCGGTTTCGGAAATACGTTCTGATGGAATATACCCACCCAGCAAAAAACGCCCTGTAATGGCCAATGGCATAGCCGGTGAGCCGCTTTCACTTTCAAAGGATACCTTTATGGTTTTCGGACGAAGGGTAAAGACGGTGTCTTTGGATGGCAGATTAACGGAATTATGGTTTTTAGCCGCTATGTCGGGCACTTTCGTTGTGTCAGTGATCTGTGCCTGAACAGTTTGGGCTGACAGCAGCAAAACCAGGAGGATTTTAAAACTGCGCTTCATATTCGGCTTGCAAGCTGGTTTTAACTTTCAGTTTGTACGTGTTGTAAATCTTTTGCTGGGTACCGTTGCCAACCACCCGGGCTTTGATGGCCACCGCATGAGCCTTGCGCAGCGCCTCTATTTTGTCTTTGGGAATAGTTGCACGCAATACCGTTCTGGAAGCGTCAAGAGGTTCGCCGGAGGGTGTTGTTTTGCCTGGCATAATGCTGCCGGGGGTAACCTCGACATCGCCCAGCGCATTTCCATATAAATCCAGCAGTGTGAAGTTCATATCCACCTCAAACGGATAATCATTTTCTACGTCAAAAATCACCGTGGCACTTTTTACGCGTTGCACTTGCGGAATACTTGCCGCTTCTATGCCTTGGGTATCCCTGAGGTTGAGGCCACCTATCGTAAAACTCACCGGAGCTTCCAACCGAAGGTATATTTCGGCGCCTGAATTGTCGAATACAAAGTCTTTCCAGTTGCTGATATTGCCATTTGGATTGGTTTCAATGTCTATATCGTAATTGATATACTGGGGTAGATTTTCTACAAAGGCTTTGATGTTGGAATTACTGCCATCCAGCACTACCTGTTTATTGGTGGTTTGCCCATACACAAAGGGTGCAGGACCAATAAACACATCGCTATTGAGCGGTGTAGCACTCAGTTTCACTTTGTTTCCACTAAAGATATTTTCGCTCTCCATCGATTTAACACGCACCCTGCCTTCGGCTCCGATGCTGTTTTTAACCAATACTGAGGCTTTGAAATCTTTAAAAAGAATATTGCCGTCGGCACCCTTGAACAGAGAAAAAGGAGCCTTACCTACAGAATTGTTAAGGGTTTGGCCCATGTAGCCTGTTGCATAATCAGGCAAAAGATCCGTAAGTGCGTAATATATACGGAGGCTATCGTTGAGCGTTACCTGTACCTTCCGCCCGCTGCTATCCAGAGATACAACCATAATCTGGTGAAACGTATTTACTGTATCTGTAACGGTTGGATTCTTACCTCGATAATCGAGCATGTATCCGCTCATATCCACGGTCTCTTCTTTTCGCTCTGCCACACCGGGTTTGGCACCGGGCATTTTTACCACGCGCTCTAGCGGCACCCCGTCTAGGCTGGCTGAAGGAATTTTCAGTATCATGGTCATGTTTTCCTGAATGGTGGATTCAACCTTAAGTTTCAGCCAGCCTTGTTTCACCTTAAAGAATTTTACCTGTGGTCCTCCCATATCCAGCACCAGCGCCTCATCCTGCTCTATCACATTTTGGTTGGGGAAAGCCGCAATGGCATCACGGGGTCTTAGGTTGCGTACGGTAAGGGTAACTTCTACTCCTTTCGATGCATTAATGAGCACTGGTCCATTACTGGCTTCAGTAATCAGGCGTCGGATAACGCCTTTCAGGCCTTTGTTGACGGTTTTATTGCGCAAGCTGATACTTTTGGTGGCGCT
>RGEC01000074.1 GCA_009918425.1 Bacteroidota bacterium | reverse complement strand
TCGTCAGGAAACTGGTTTAATCTGGGTCTTCGCTGGAATTTTGAACCGGTTCAGCATTTGTATTAAGCGGTTTTTCCAGTGTAAAGTATTTTTTTTTGATAAGTAACTGCAAATTTCCAGGTAAGAAAAGCATTGAGTCCGGAACCATAACCCATTTCAAATACACATATAGGGTCTGAATTACACTTGGAGATGCCCTGGTCAATGTATACATATTGACTCTCTGTTTTGGCACCATTTATGGAGTGGTAAGTTTCATTTAAATCCGGAAGTTGAAAAGTGTAGCTTCCATCCGGGGTTTCTTTGATAACGATGTTGCTTTTATTATCGACGTTTTTCATCCACCTTCAGAAAAAGGAATAGCAGTAGCGTAAATGCCCACAAACTGCTACCGCCAAAGCTTACAAAGGGGAGAGGTATCCCAATAACCGGAACAATTCCGATTGTCATTCCTATGTTTATAGACAGGTGAAAAAACAATATACAAACAACACTATATCCCAGCACACGTCCAAATGCAGTTGATTGTCGTTCGGCAAGGCTTAAAAGCCTGAATAAAAGACCAAAATAGAGACAAAAAAACACCAGTACACCTACGAAACCCCATTCTTCACCAATAGTGCAGAAAATAAAATCGGTATGTTGTTCCGGAACAAATCCCATTTTTGTCTGGGTTCCTTTAAGAAATCCACGGCCAATGACTTGTCCTGCTCCAATAGCAATTCTGGATTGCTCCAAATTATAACCCATGTTTCTGGTATCCTGTTTTAAGTTCAGTACCAGTTCAATCCTGTCGCGCTGATATCCTTTCAGGATTTTGGTGTAAGCAAATCCAACGGCAATACTAAATACCGCACTGGCTGCGCTGACAATAAGGGTAGCAATTATCAGTTGTTTATTTTTTCGGCCAAAATAGATAATAAACGTTGATATGAAGACCAATATACCCATTGTCCACAGATGGCTGATACCCGTAGCCTCCATTACAATTCTTGCTATGGCTATAATCATTAGCCACAGAGCACTTAACAAAATCCATCCGGGCAGACCTTCACGGTATAAAACAAGAAAAAATGAAAGGAAAACCAGTGCACTTCCGGTATCGTTCTGGGCAAGAATAAGAAGCATGGGAAACAGGAATAAGGACAATGTTATAAGAACATTTCTTGTGCCCTTAAATCGTATGCCATAGGTTCCCAGGTATTTAGCAATGGCAAGTGCTGTAGCTACTTTAGCAAATTCACTCGGTTGAATACCAAATCCACCAAAACCAAACCAGCTTTTGGCTCCGGAAACTTCTTTTCCCAAGAAAAGCACCGCAATATTCAATAGAATGGCGAACCCATAAAATCCGTAAGCGAAGTAATCGATAATTGCAACATTGGCGAAGGCAATGGTAAGAATTATAATTACTGCCCCTCCGATCCAAATTAGTTGCCTTCCTGCTACGCTTGAAAATGAAAATTGAAAATTTTGATTAACCTCAGATGTTGCGGAATAAATACTGATAAGCCCTATAAGAACCAGAACAATATAAAGCCATACAGATATGGTGTCCAGTACCGGATTATCATCTTTGCCTGCGTAAATCCTGCTCATAAATCAATTTACTGTAGATGTCCTTATACGATTAAGCATTTCAGGCCGTTGTGATTCTTTACCCTTATTTAAATACTTTTCAATCATCAGGTTGGCGATGGGAGCTGCCCATGTGGCACCATAACCTCCATTTTCTACAATAACTGCAATTGCAATTTTCGGTTTATCTCGGGGTGCAAATGCAATATACAATGAATGATCCTGTCCATGGGGATTTTGAGCGGTTCCTGTTTTGGAACAAATAACTATGTCTTCAAAACCGGTTCCTGTGGCAGTTCCACCCGGTTTTGGCACCAATTCCATTCCATCAATTATCCAGTCATAATACAATTCACTTACCGTTGTGTAATGCTTCTTTTTGAAATCCTCCGGAAGATATCTACTTGTACCTATGCCTTTTACAAGGTGAGGGGTTATGAACCAGCCTTTATTGGCAATAATTGCAGCACAATTGGCCATCTGCATAGGGGTAAGCAATATTTCACCTTGCCCTATTGCCAGCGAAATAATCATGCTGCTCTTCCAGTTTTTGCCATGTCTTTTATCAAGTTGTTTAAGACTGGGTACATTTCCTTTGTTTTCTCCGGGTAAGTCTACTCCGAGTTTATTTCCCAACCCAAAACTGTGCAGGTGTTTCTCCAATGATGCATACCCGGCTTTAACATTTGCATATTTGGGATTATCAATAATATCTCTGAAAACCTGACAATAATAGGCATTACATGATATACCAATACTATGTTTTAAGTCTGTAGGGGATCCATGCGGATGACACCCCACGGTAAGTTTACCCAGATGATAACCTCCGCTGCAGCCATGGAGTGTTGATGGTTTTAAAACACCCTCCTGGCATGCAATAAGAGCCATTACAGTTTTAAAAGTAGAACCCGGAGGGTAAACACCCTTAATAGCCCTGTTGTATAGAGGTTTCTTCGGGTCAATCAGCAATTGTTTAAATGATTTGGAACGGGCTTCGCCGACGAGTAAGTTTGGATCGTAATCCGGTTTATTAATCAATGCCAGAATTTCCCCCGTTGAGGGTTCAATAGCTACTACACTTCCTCTTTTATTGTCAAGCAAACTCTCGCCAAATTCCTGTAATTCAAAATCAATGCTGCTAAAAAAATCAGGTCCGGACTGAGCAGGAGAATTAAATTCGTTATCTTTTGCTTCACCCCGTTCTGTGTAGGTTCTGTCTTGCCATACTGTTTTAACCCCTTTAACGCCCCTTATGTATGACTCGTAGGTATTCTCAATGCCTGTGATTCCAACCAGATCACCGGGTCTGTAATATGGATCTTTTGACAATAGTTTTTTACTGACTTCACCCATATATCCCAAAATATGGGCACCACCCTTAACTGCGTAAAGTCGGTCGGTTTTGGGTTCGACAGAAAATCCCGGGAAACGGTAAAGATTCTCCTGTATGGCACTGTATTGGTCTTTCGTGAGGTTTGACATAAATACCGCAGAGCCATTAAAAACATTATTCTTCTGTCTCTTCTTCGAGTTTTCTCTGGCTAAAGTCATGTATTTGTGGTATTCGTCGCCGGTTATTCTCATAATCTCACAAAATGCAACGGAATCAATACCCTTGGCCTTTGCGGGGAATACAACAAGATCGTATATAGCAATATTGTGCACCAGAAGTTTACCATTGCGATCGTAAATTATACTTCTGTCCGGATATATAGGAATTTTGTTTAAAGCATTATTGATGGCTTTCTGCTCATATTGACTATCCAATATTTGTAACCGAAATATTTTTATTAGGTATACCAGTGCCACGCTATCGGATTTTAACTATAAGTTTGTACAGCAGCATAAGTAAAAATGTGCCAATGCTGCTGAATATTGAAACCGTTAAAACGGTAAAAAATGAAGAAAGGGAAGAATAGTCCAGCGTAAAATAAACCCAGTGATGTATGAAGGTTAAAAAAAGAACATACAAAGCATAGAATCTGAAATTTTTATAGTCCGGAGTGAGGTAGGTAAACCCCTGTAATTGAATTGCGTCGGTATCCAGCATTTTATTATCAATAATTACCCGACTAAAAGCAAGAGTAGCAGAAGCCGCAGCATGCAAGCCACCGCTATTGCAAAGCCCATCCAAAAACAAGCCGGAAAAGAAAGCCCCAAAAAGTAAAATAAATCGATTGTAGCTAAAGGGCAAGAGTAAAATAAACAAAATGTAAGGCATGGGTTTAAGCCATGTGCCGAAGTTTATTTCCTGAATAAGAAAAAACTGAAAGAAAATAAGTACAAGAGCGCCAAAAAGATATCTTAGCAGATCAATTGCCATTTTTCGTCCTCCTGTTTAGCGTGTCTATCTGAGAAGATTCTTGGTGATTTACAATATAGACATGGCTTAGCTTGTGAAAGTCTGTAGATAGTTTAACATCTATATCATAAAAACTACTGCCTGTTGATTTATTAATCTTTTGAATTTTCCCTATGGGTATTCCCGGCGGGAACTTGACGGAGTAGTTGCTTGTAAGCACATCCATACCCGGTGATATTTTTTCAAACCTGCTCACTCCATTCAGCTGAATTATCGTGGGATCTTTGCCATTCCAGCTTACGGAACCATCTCTGAAATTTGCCGCTGGTATCATTGGGGTGGCTTTAAACTGGCCGTTGATAACGGACAATACCAGCGCGTAATCGGGTGAGACATCTATTACAATACCAGCTATACCGGACGGGCTTAAAACCGCCATATCTTTTCTGATACCATTATTTATACCTTTATCTATGGTGATAAAATTATTTTGAAGGTGGGTAGTAAATTGTACCACATTAGCTGTCAGGTAGGTGTATTTTTTCTTACCCATGGAGTCCTTGACCAGCACTTGCTGACTGTCCTTAAGCATAGTGTTTTGATTAAGTGATTCCCTGAGTCTGCGGTTTTCTTCTGCCAGTGCCGTATTTACCTCTGCCAGCTTAAAATAATCCGTGATATTGGTTTTAAGCCTTGACATTCCATTGAAAAATGAACTGCTGGTATTGAAATAATAACTCTGCTGATAAATATTAAAACGCACAACCTGACCGATGCTGAAAATCATTAAAATCAGGTAAACTATAAAAAAAAGGTTTTTCCGTAAGAGTCTGATCAGAAAAACCATAAATCACAAATTAGGCAGTCATCAAGAACTTGAATTTACCAATATTTCTAAGTGCGATACCAGTTCCGCGCACTACCGCCCTCAAAGGGTCTTCAGCTATGGATACACGCAATTTTGTTTTTGCACTTATGCGTTTGTCAAGACCTCTAAGCAATGCACCACCACCGGTTAGCCATATACCATTGGTTAGAATATCGGCGCTTAACTCTGGTGGTGACTGCTCCAGTGCTCTAAGGATGGCTTCCTCTATTTTCATTACACTTTTGTCAAGCGATCGTGCTACCTCAGAATAACTAACCATTATTTGTTTCGGTATGCCGGTCATCAAATCCCTTCCAAAAACAGGATAATCTTCCGGTGGATTGTCGAGTTCTTGTAAAGCACTGCCAATATGAATTTTAATCTTTTCAGCAGTTCTTTCACCAATGAGAAGGTTGTGTTCACGACGCATAAATTCCACGATGTCAAGGTTAAATTCATCACCTGCAACCCGTATGCTTTCATCACACACTATACCACCTAACGCAATAATTGCAATTTCGGTGGTACCACCCCCAATGTCTATAATCATATTGCCCTGAGGCTGAACAACATCAATTCCAATTCCCACGGCAGCTGCCATAGGTTCATGAATAAGATACACTTCTTTTGCTCCTGACCTTTCGGCACTATCCTTTACGGCCCTTTTTTCAACTTCAGTGATACCGGAAGGAATACAGATAACCATTTTGAGCTGGGGCGAAATCCATTTCTGTTTCTGATTGATCATTTTGATCATGCCGCGTATCATGTGTTCCGCAGCCTGAAAATCTGCAATTACACCATCCTTGAGAGGCCTAATGGTTTTAATTCCCTCGTTTTCCTTACCAAACATTTGCATGGCCTCTTTGCCGATTGCAATAACATTTCCGGTAGCCTTTTCCAAGGCGATAATAGAAGGTTCGTCTACTACTACCTTGTCTTTGTGAATTATCAGCGTGTTGGCCGTACCGAGGTCAATAGCAAGTTCCTGTGTCAGAAAACTGAATAAGCCCATTTTTTATTTGGATATCAGCCTGCAAAATAAACATAAAAGTTGCTTAAATCTTTGTTTTTGGGATAAAAAATTTGGCCATCCCGGGACTTTGGACAAAACTTAAAAATCAAGTCCGAGACTCAAGTACTGCATGGGACTTTCCCATTTGCCCTCTTGCCAGCCCCGGGCACGATCATATTTCACAAAATAGCCGAGTATTCTGGATCTTACACCATACCCAAGGCCCAAGAGCCATGGATTTCTGCGTGAAGTAATGGTCATAGAATAGTTTGGGGTATTCAGATAATGCGTGTTGTAGGGGTTTTTTACATCTGCGGGCGATTTCCCTGTAAATGCACAACCCACATCAGCAAAGGCAGTTATTGTAAAGTGCTTCAGGAACTCAGAAGATAATGGGCGCCGATAAATCATTTTCATTATGGGCCACCGCAATTCGGAATTACTGAGCATATAACTATGGCCCATTCTTGCTCCTCTGTAAAAACCGCGAAGATTGCACACCCAGGATTGGAATAACAAATCATCAGGATTTAAAAAAACAGGCTTTTCCACCAGCTGATTTTTCTGGGTCCAGTTTTCAACACCGCCCAGATAATAACCGTTTTTACTGCTCCCAAGATTGTAAGCTCCTGATATCCGCTGTGCAAAAATGAGGCTTCGCCAAATTGGCCAATATAATCTTAAGTCAAATTCTGCCCAGCTTAAAATTTTTGAGTTTTTGATGTCAACATAATTTTGAAACCCAAATTTCAATTTGCTGCCGTTGATCTGATTGATTCCGGAACTTATGCTGTTATCATATAATATTTCGAATCTGTTTGTCAGAAATCGCTTTAACTGGTCATCAATCGCTGTTGTCTGCGTTTCGGTAATTTTGGTTATGATTCCATCCTGCCGCCATCCTGCCGCAAAAGTGTATCTGAGTCTCTCATTGGCGGGGCGCATCATTTTGTATTCGTATACATGTGTGATATACTGCTGATATAGATTTAGCTCGTTATCATATTTTCGCGATCTTCGATAATAAGTGAACTCATGATCAAGCCTTCCGGCAAAATAACCGGTCTTGAAATGAAAATCAGTAAAAGCAAGGTCCAGATTACTTCTTGCGCCTGCCTCAATGTTTATATTTCGTTGTAGATCCGAGAGAGACACCTTAAGATATGGCATCATCCAGGGATTGCGCATTATCATGGCAGGAACGCTTCTAACGTACAAATATGTTCCCAGATTTTTATTGTCAATTTGCGTTACTATGTAGTCAGGTAAAATCGGGTTGAGGTTTGTCTTTAGCCTTAATGCCTGTTTTTTGATTTCAGTAACCGTTTCTTGGGTTGTATAGTTAATTTTTGGAAAACCGGTTTGGTATTTATATGAATATCCTCCGGGAAATGCCTGTTTTTGCAAGGTGTCAGGTTTGCCGTTTCTAATCGAGATTTCTGTTCTTTTATCAGCGAGTGAAATTATGTGCTTCCCTTTCCATCTCAACGAATAATCAAGCTGAGGTATTTCTGTGATTTCATTTAATGGATTCTCATTAACACTTCCCGTAAAAATGGTGTTTCTTCCATTAATGGTTACCAATTCTGCAAATATGCTTCTATCGCCAGAAATTGCCTGCCCCAATATGGACCTTGCATAATTCGTCAGTCCAAGCGGTTTAAATCCTCCGTTAATTGAGGTAAACCATGCATTTTGCAAACCATTAATATCTGACAAAAATCCTATCATACTGTCATTGAGCATAACAGGGGAATGTATGGATTGTGGTTGGTCGAATCTGGTCAGTTTTATTAGTGTTTCAGAACTTTTTCTGTAAAGATTTCTCAGATTGTCTGATGCGCCTGCTGTGTATATTATATCATTGTTTTTCAACCAGAGCAAATTATTTTCAAACAATGTGTCATGCGTTAACTGTTCAAACGTACCTCCCAATAGTGATGTGCTGTAAATATCAGCAAAACCATTTTTGACGCCCGAGAACAAAAGCTTATCATTGGCAGGATGGAGTGCAAAGTCAATAACAGCCATAAATCCGTTATTAAATGAGAGTTTTGCCAAAAGTTTACCTTGCAGATTGAAAGTTATTAACTGATAATCGCCTTGTTCAAAAGTCAAAAGATACAGTTGGTTTCCTTTCCACTTTGCCTTTGGAAAACTGTAGTCGTAGGTTTGATTGAGAACTTTCAAACCACCGTCATAAATTCTTTTCACTTTGTTATTGCCCATGAAATACAGCCAAACTGAAAACTTTCCGTGATCATGCGTTACCACAGACATAACCTGACCATCGTTATTCAACTCTATGCCTGAAATATGCAGCTTGTTTATTTTTCTGGGTATTTGCGCTTTCCCTTTGGGAAGTACCATTCGTGTTTTATTCTCAAATTCAGTTAAATAATGGTTTTTCCAGCCAAAGAGAAAATCGGTGAGTTGATTTTTTGAATAGTACGATATTCCGGCTTCTGCGGAATGGGTGTAACGCGCAATGAACATAATGCCGGAAACCACATCAATTCCATGTTTGTCAATTATGTATTTCCAGATACTGCTACCAGCCAACAATTGCTGGTCACGGTTTAACTCATTGAAATTATTGAACACCCCTGACATAAAACCATCTCTAAGTGCAGATTCTTGCTCAGAACTCCACCCCAAGGCAACCAAAGAGCTTAAACCTTCGGTAAACCAATAGGGCAGGGCAGGGCTTTTGAGTCTTTCAAATCTATCCTGTAAGGTTCCGCCATAAACCATTTCCCGTATCATGAAATCGCTGAGTCCTTTCAATAGTTGTGTGCTGAATGCGGCATAGTCACCATTGAAATATACCGGCAAAGCTTCTGCAGGAATGAATGTGATTCCACCTGACTGCCATTGAGGATTCACATATCCTATATTGTTTTGTTTGTAATCACTTAAACTGCCATAAACCAGGAATTGAGGTCTGTTGGATACTTTGTATCCAAGCAGTTTTTCCAGTTGTGGCAGATAGCCTTCAATCTTTTTTTCAGCAAAACCGATTACGGATTTTAATTGAGTATCATTGTATAGTAAATCTGCCGACTCCCCTTCGAATGCTTTCCACTTAAACTTCTCGTACTGAACGCGATTCTGACCGAATTCGGTGTATATCCCTTGCGCGGAGCCTGAAAATGATAAAATAAAAATAAATCGGCAAGACAATATGCGCAACAGTTTCATCAGTTTGGCAATTTACAAAAGAAAACTATCCTGTATCAACTAATTTTGCAATATGATAGATGATAATTTTCCTAATCTGTTCAATGAATTCATACAATTGGAAAATCAATTTGGTGTACATAACTATCATCCACTGCCCGTTGTACTTGCCAAAGGTGAAGGCGTATTTGTATGGGATGTGGATGAAAAAAAATACCTTGATTTTTTGTCGGCCTACTCTGCCGTAAATCAGGGCCATGCACATCCTGAAATTGTTAGTGCACTATGTCGTCAGGCAGGAGAATTGTCGCTTACCAGCAGGGCATTTTACAACAATCAACTTGGTCCTTATGAGCAGTTCATGACAAGTTTTTTCGGATTTGATCGTTTATTGCCAATGAATACAGGTGTAGAAGCATCTGAATCTGCTGTAAAGTTGGCCAGAAAGTGGGGTTATGAGGTTAAAGGGGTACCGGCAAATGAAGCAAGGGTAGTTTTTGCCGCTGGCAATTTCTGGGGCAGAAGTATAGCTGCAGTTTCATCGAGTACAGATAGCAATAGCAAAAATAACTTTGGTCCTTTTGTGCCCGGATTTGATATCATACCTTACAATGATTTGAAGGCTCTCGAAGAGGTATGCAGCAACTTTAATACGGTTGCATTTATGGTAGAGCCTGTTCAGGGTGAAGCCGGTGTTATAATTCCAGACAAAGGTTATTTAAAAGGCGTGCGGGAAATTTGTACCCGTCATAATGTTCTTTTCATCGCAGACGAAGTTCAGACAGGACTCGGGAGAACGGGAAGTATGACTTGCTGCCAACAGGAGGATGTAAAGCCGGATT
>RGEC01000073.1 GCA_009918425.1 Bacteroidota bacterium | reverse complement strand
AGGGTAGGGATGCTGTCGGAATTAATCAGGATGGTGTCTTGTAATGTGCCGCACTGATTGGTGATATTTACATTGTATAATCCGGCTTTGTCTACCGTGATTTTAGAAACCGAATCCAATGTGTTCCAAGCATAAGCAGCGGTGATGGTATCGCTGCCGGAACGCAGCGCGAAAGTGAAAGGTTTGCAAAGCACCGTGTCTTTTTGCCAAATTCCTCGAATGGGTTTGTATTGCTTGGTAACCTGAATGCTGTCATAACGCCACTGGCAAACGGGTGTCCACATGCCAACTTTATACTTTCCCGAACTATCTGCAAATATTTTCCGGGTGGTATCACCGTTATTCCAGGCATATTTTATGCCTTTGATGGTATCGTTTCGGGCATCCAGCAGCAAGCCGTATTTATCGCAAATGAGTGTGTCTTTAGGAAAATGTGATTTGGCACTCGGGGCAATGCTGAATGTTATGGTATCTGATTTTAATCCGCAGCCATAGGTAGCAGAAACCCAGTATTTTCCGGGTTTATCTACGATGAAATAAGATAGTTTGCTGCCATTCTGCCAGAGGTAAGCTGCGCCGGGATTTCCGGCTTCAAGAATACGGTAGTTGCGGTCGCACTGCACAGCGTCCGGCCCAAAATCTATGGGGTCTTCTTTCAAAGTATCGCGCCATTTGGCAATCCTACCAACATATGATACCCCTGTTGGCAAGGTAGATTTCCAAGCATTGTATAAAGGATAACCGTTCCCTGTTCCCCAACCTCCAATAATAATATGGGTTACACAGCCGATTCTTCTGGTTTGAACGGCGAAGAAGTAATCTGTTCCACTGCCGCCAAAATATGAAAGGTAACTTATAGCACCATTAATGGATAGTTTCCCGACAAATGCATCCCAACCGCCACTCAATGTTTTTTGATATGCATCTGAGGTAACAGGAAGGCTAGTACTTGTAGTGCTTCCTGCAAAAACGCATTCATTTTTAGCATTTACACTAATTCTTTGGCGCCAAGCGTAGGTATTTGTTGTTATGTACGTTGTCCATTTTGGAAAATAACCGGTTTTATAAATGCGCATGATAAAAGATGCACCATCCCATCCGGTTGAAGAACCGCCGGGGAAAGCATTGGTAGCAGCAGGTAAATCATTGGCTCCCGCTATTCCCTGTATGAAAATATCTTCATTTTCATCAACTGTAATTGCTGACACATAATCATAGCCACTTGTGCCAATATATTTGCTTATGAGCAATTTGGTGAATCCTGAATCCAATTTAAAAAGAAAGCCGTCGAACCCACCCTTGTAGAAGCCACCAAAATTGGCCCGTCCGGGTGTTACCGGTAAATTATCACTTCCTGTGTAGCCTGCGAGATATACCTGATTGTTTTTGTCTAAAGATAATGCATAAACATAATCATTACCCACTCCCTTAACTTCTACGCAGTTAAGGATAGCAGACCCTGTTTTGTTTAATCTGATAACATTAGCTTCATATCCTCCTCCAACCTGGCCGGGAGGATTGATGTTTTGCGTAACAGGATACAGGCTAACCTCAGAAGGAGCAACATATGCCTGTCCGTCTTTATTAACGACGATATCCCAGCAAAGTCCTTTTATATACGTTGAATAAATTAATGCGCTTCCATCAGATTTTATTCCGGTAACATAGCCAATATATAATACTGTATTGGGTCTAGTTGGTTCAAGTACGCCGGATGTTATTGGAAAATCCGCTGAGCTGGTACGTCCTGTAAGATAAGAATCACCATTTTCAGTGGTAGCCATACCAATTCCATAATCCGTTGAACTTCCACCCAAATAAATGAAATAATCCGGTTTACCTCCACCTGAGGGTATTTTGCATAAAAAAGCATCATAACTGCCCGCTAACGTTGTGTCATATGTTCCAGGTTTGCCCGGATATTTGTCTGTGGTGAGTCCGGTAACATAGCTGTTGTTGTTGGCATCTACGTTTACATCATAGATGTAGGTGAGTATGTTTGTCAGGTTGTTACCGTAAAAATATGTACTATAATCCAAATAAAAAGGATCTACCACAGCACCATTTGTGTTGTTGAAATTTACCGGAAACTGCAGTGCGAAAGCATGTTTGCCCGTTTGTACATATCTTACGTCAATGGGAGATTTTATGTTGTTTTGCTCATAGCTGTAAGGAATACTGTCTATCAGCTGACCAAATTCGCTTTTTAATACAATGTTACCTCTGTCGTCCACACGGGTCTCCTTAAAGCCATTTACGGTAAATTCAATTTTGGGCGTAATACCGGGTTTGATGATGTAATCAATTTTCATTACCCCGTTGTGGTTGCTGAATCTGGCATCTACACCCTCAAAAAGATTTATAATACTCAATGATTCAAATTGTTCAGGATACACAATTTTTCCATTTTTATGGATTCTGGCATATCCAATTTTATTTTCAAGAGGCGTTTGAGCTTCAAATTGAAAGGGTAGTGCGTTTTGGTAACTGATTTCCCATATCTGAAGCATCATTCTTGGATTTGGCGGTTCCGGATGCTCCGGGTTGGGTAAATGCAATGAGGTTAATTTGTCTTTTGGGGTGGCAACTGCAAAAACAATTTTATTGGCATAAAAATCCGCCTGAAAAAATCCGCTTCGGAAATGGTAAAGAATCCCGGATTCCCATTGTCCCTCATTTTTCATAAATACCTGGCTGCCGGTTTCAATATTCTGATTTTTTGGTAAATCAAAGGCCGCGAGGGATGAAGCACATCCCAAACAGATACTTGTTAAAAAAAGAATGCGAAAAATATTTAAAAAGGCTTTCCCCATATTATTGTTATGACAAAGATAAACCAAAAATTGTTGCCCTTTGGGAATCAGAGAATGCCAAAATCATCAAATAGCGTGTTCTTTACCATCATCATGGCGCAATTTGCTGCCCTGTTCATGAATTGCTCACGCGTACCAAAAAGGTAATATTTCTTTACCCGCGAACCCTTTGCAGTTGCAATTCCTATGTAAATCAGCCCAACCGGCTTTTCAGGTGTAGCGCCGCCCGGACCGGCAATACCTGTGGTGCTCACCGCAATATCAGCATTGAATTTTTTGAGTGCTGATTCGCACATATACTTTGCGCATTCTTCACTTACGGCACCTACGGTTCTAAATATTTCAGTAGGGACATCCAGCTCGCGCTGCTTGATTTCATTGGCATATGAGATGATACTTCCATTGAAAACCTTGGAAATCCCCGGCTCCATTACCAGCTGATTGGCAATGAAGCCACCGGTACAACTTTCGGCCAGCGAAATTTTAATGTTATGCTGAATCAATTGTCTGGCAATATGTTTCAACGGACTGATGTCTTCTCTTACAAAAATGGCATCACCACATACCTTACACATTTTGTCAAAATACCCTGCCATCTCGGCCCGCAGTATAGTTGATTCATCGGATTGCCCCGATAAACGGAGTTTAACCGTGTTAAGTGCAGGTAAATAAGCCAGCTTAATGTGGGGTGGCAGTGTTTTTTCAAAATCTTCCAGCTGCTTGCTGAGCAAACTTTCGGGCACACCTACCGTTACGGCGGTATAATGCAGGATTTCGGGTGTTTTAAACCGGTTTTTGATGCGAGGAAAAACCCTGTTTTCCATAATATGCATCATTTCATTCGGCACCCCCGGCATACTCACCAGCACTTTGCCTTTTTGATCGAACCACATACCCGGTGCTGTGCCCACTTCGTTGTGCAGAACCTCACATACTTCAGGCACATCGGCCTGCTGCCGGTTTATTTCGAGCAGCCGCCTTCCCCTGCGGGCAAAAATACTTTCAAGATGCGCTGAAACGCCTTCATCGCGCCTGAAACCACATCCATATAGTTTTGCCAGCGTTTTTTTGGTGATGTCGTCTTTGGTTGGACCCAGACCACCGGTAACCAGCAGAAAATCCACCCTTTGAAAGGCTTCATTTATGGCAGATATTATTTCGTTCTCACTGTCGCTGATGGCTGTTTTTCTTGAAATCTGAACGCCCAGTAATGCCAGGTTTTTGCCTAGCCATGCGCTGTTGGTGTCAATGGTCTGTCCAATCAGCAATTCATCTCCAATGGTTAAAATTTCGGCATTCATGTTATAATTAAACCGTCGAATTCATGGTAAGTTTGAAATCGGGCTGCACAAAAATATAAAAGCCCGGCCTCTTATTGCCTATTTCAAAACATAGCGGCCAATAAAAAGAGAAAACCCGGCCGTTTCCGGTCGGGCTTTCTATAATGAAAAGGAAAAAGGGTGCTATTTCGGTGGATTTGATTTCTCAAATCAGTACTACAACATTAGATGACACTCACAATAGGTTATCAACCTTTTTGGCAGATTTGTGCACATTTTTTGTGAATAAGTGCGGCTTAATTCAACTTTGTCGTGTGCAACCAATTATCGTGTATACAGACGGTGCTGCTTTGGGAAATCCCGGTCAGGGTGGCTATGCTGCAGTACTAATGTATGGAGATAAACGAAAAGAGATTTTTGGTGCCTATGAGCTCACCACCAACAATCGCATGGAATTGCTTGCGGTGATTCGTGCGCTCGACAACATAAAGAGCCGAGGCATTCCTGTTCACATATACTCAGACAGTCAGTATGTGTGTAATGCTATACTGAAAGGCTGGCTATTTGGCTGGAAGAAAAAAGGTTGGGTAAAAGTAAAAAATCCTGATTTGTGGCAGCGTTTTTATCCGTTATATGATTTGTTTAAACCCCAGTTTCATTGGGTGAAAGGACATTCGGGGGTGCCCGAAAACGAACGTTGTGATGTGCTGGCAACCCAGGCTGCCGCCAATGGACCTTTTGAAAAGGATACATGGTATGAAATCCATGTAGCCGCGCCGGATAAACTGCTTTAATCTGCAAACATCTTAAGCAACTCATGGGCGTTGCCCACAGCAGCAGACCCGGCAGTGCTTCCGGAAAGCATATAAGCCAGGTGCAGTATTCTTTCATCGGAGTTTAACAATGTGATTTTACTCTCAGTAAACGCTTCCGATTCCTCTTTAAATATTCTGAAATGGCAGTTGCCGGCAGCTGCCACCTGAGGAAGGTGGGTGATGCATATTAATTGATGTGCCATGGCCATATTTCGCATCATGCGTGCCATTTGCAACGCTATTTCACCGCTGATGCCTGTGTCTGCCTCGTCATAAATAAGAGTTGGCAATGTTTTTTTCATGGCTGTAAGGCTTTTCAGGCAAAAGTTCACCCTGGATAGCTCACCGCCCGAGGCCACTTTTTCCAAAGGAAGCAGGGGAGAACCTGCGTTGGCTCTAAAAGTCATGCGCAGAGATGACAAACCATTTATATCCGGTTTATCTTCATGTTGAATCCATTCGCAAGTGAGCATTGCATGCGGCATCCCTAGTTTCTGTAACTGCTCGCCTACTGCGATCATCAACAAATTCCCCGCGTTTTGTCTGCTGTCCTGCATTGTCTTTCCAATCATCAATACTTTTTTCTCACATTCCGCAATCTGGGTTGCAGTATTCTCGATTTCTTCATCCAGATGATGGGCTTCCTGCATTTTTTCTTCCAGGTTTTTTAATATCCCGAGCAACGCTGCACTGCTGTCTACAGCATGTTTTCTGAACAACAACTGCATACGCGCCTGCCGCTGCTGAAGGGTCTCAAGCAAATCGGGATTGTGTTCTGCCAGCTGACCTGTATTATCTATTTCACGCGACAATTCCTTTAACTCCTCAGCTATGCCTTGTATTCGGTTTTTATAGTTTTCGGCTATGTCCAGAAAGCGTTCTGCCTGTCTGAACAATTGTTTCACGCTGTTGATTCTGTCGGTGATGGAAAGCTCGTTTTCGGTTAGTTCATCTACGGCCTGTCTACAGACTTTGCTTATTTCATCGGCATTCGCCAATGTCTGTATCTGTAAATTGAGCTCAGCTTCTTCGTTTACCACAGGTAAAAACGCCGATAATTCTTCATGTTGAAAGCGTAAAAAGTCTTGTTCCCGCTCGAACGTGACTTTCTTTTCAAGCAGTGTTTCCCGGTTTTTTATTGCGTTTTTCCATTCCCGAAACGCAGCCCGGTATTCATTATTGATAGATGAATTACCTGCAAAGTCGTCAACAACGTGCAACTGCTCGAGTGGATCGGAAATAAAAGTGCCTGTGTTTTGGGTGTGTACTTGTACAAGGTGCCCCGACAACTGTTTGAGTGTGGATAGCTGAACCGGAGTATCATTCACAAAGGCACGGCTTTTCCCTTGAGCGCTAATTTCTCTTCGCAGAATGCATATAGGTTCATAGTCCAGATCCAGCTCTTCAAACAATTCCTGTAAGTTCAAGGATTGAATATCGAATTCCGCCTCTACAATACATTTTTCGTTTTGATTAAGCAGGGCCGACAATTCCGCTCGATTCCCGGTTACCAACCCGAGGGCCCCCAGCAGTATGCTTTTACCCGCACCGGTTTCGCCGGTAATAACATTCATGCCGGTTTGCGGGCTGAACGTTAATGAGCGGATAAGGGCAAAGTTTCTGACCCTGAGTTGAAGCAGCATATTATCGGCAAATCATTTCATTAAGTACCCAAAGGTTATCATTGAGTTCTTTTTTGCCTTTAATAGCTTCTTCGAAAGATGTGTAAACGATTTCGTCGCGGATAACACCTACTGCACAATTGTTTTTTCCTTCGTTTAAACCTTTTACTGCGTGTGCACCCAGCCTGCTGGCCAGTATTCTGTCGCTGGCTGATGGTTTACCGCCGCGTTGTATGTGCCCCAAAACCACAACCCGCGTATCGCTAAGCGGATAATGCTGTAAAAAGCGCCGTGAAAGTTCCAGGGCCTTACCTTCTTCATCTCCTTCTGCCACTACATATATTGAGAACTCTTTTTTACGGCTTTTTTGCTCGTAATGTTTAATCAGTACATCAAACTGGTTGCCTTTTTCCGGAATCAGAATGCCTTCGGCACCACCTGCCAGTCCGGCATACAGGCCTATGTAGCCTGAATCACGGCCCATAACCTCCACAAAGAAAACACGGCCGTGGCTTTCAGCGGTGTCCCGAATTCTGTCTATAGCGTCCATGGCGGTGTTTACAGCGGTATCAAATCCTATGGTGTAATCGGTACCTGCCAGGTCATTATCAATAGTTCCCGGACATCCTATGGAAGGAATTCCGTGTTCCTTTTGCAAATAAAGTGCTCCTGTGTAGGAACCATTGCCGCCAATGCAAACTAGTCCTTCAATGCCATGTTTTTTGAGGTTTTCTGCGGCTTTTGCCCGCCCTTCGGTTGTTCTGAATTCCGCACTTCTGGCTGTTTTCAATACCGTTCCGCCATATTGAATGATATTGGATACGCTGCCGGCATTCAAGGGGTGAATATCATCCTCAATCATGCCCTCATAACCACGTCTGATGCCGTAGGGTTCTATATTGTAAGCCAGACAAGTTCTTACTGCGGCTCTGATGCAGGCGTTCATTCCCGGAGAATCTCCGCCGGATGTAAAAATTCCGATTCTTTTCACGATATGCAAAAGAAACAAAATTTCAGGTTTGTTTTTCAACAAAAAACCCCGACTCATTGAGCCGGGGTTTTAAATGTCAATTACTAGGCAGATTAAATGTCGCCTTTGTATTCAAATTTGATATAATCCAGGTTGTCGGTTGTGGTTTCCTTAACCTCGGTTACTTTAATGATGTAAAGACCGAATGGAACACTCTGACCGGATTTAACCAGAATAACGTCTCCAAGTTTGATGTCGGTAACAGTGCTGGTTGCAGTAGCAGCGTTGGTTTTCCAAAGGTTATAGATGAAAGAACTGCTGGTAGACAGGTTGTAGTCATTAGTAGTAACTTTCACAAACTTACTTCCGTTGCCGGTTGTCCAGGTTTTGTTGAAAACAGCAGAAACAGGGGTACCATCAATGATATCTTTTTCTGTTGGCTTGTCGGCAGAATATTTAACGGCAGACTTGGTTAAATCATACGCACCATTGTAGCCGGCAGGGCTTTGTAGGTTGTAAACAATCTGGTTTTGCTGGAGGCCGATAGCTACGGTAGCGGGGGTAATTTCAATGTTTAGGCTCTGCTCGGCAGTTGTTCCATTAGCATCTGTAGCCACAACAGTCATTTTCAGGATGTCGGCTACGCTGCCCTGAACTTTATAGTTGTAGGTGAAGGTAGCACTGTTGGCGTTTATGGTAGTGTCAAAAATAACGCCAGCTGTTCCGCCATTGGTGCTCAGTTTGATGGAAACTTTGCTGATTTTAGAATCATTGCTTTTGGCAATTACACCGATTTGCAGAATGTCATCCACACCGGCCTGGGCATCGGTGTACGTGAAACCACTACCGGTCTGAAAAGACAAGGTGGGCTTGGGTGCTGCATCAGAACCTGAACCGCCATCGCAGGAGGTCAGAAATGCCAGGGCCGGAATAGCCAGGGCAAAAAGTACGTGCTTCATTTTCATATTTTTATTATTTAGATTTACGGCAAAATTCGGTAAAGAGAGTTAAATTTCAAACAAACTTCATCGAAAATATCTATGTGTCAAATTGTGTCAGCAAAGTTGCCATATTGTCATATAATAGTTCTATTTTAGCTGTTGGGTTTGCCAATTCAACGAATTTTTAGCTCTTCGAATAACGATAGACGGATTTTTACGTTGATTTGATAAAATTGGCACATTGGTTGACCTATAGAAAATACATGTTTGATACCAAAGAATTATATCTGGGATTGAATTCTGATTTTGATGGAGGGGATGATAATCCTGAATTCATGCCGTTGTTTTCCAAACAGGATGAGGAAGAGTTTGGGAAAATGAAACTTCCCGATGAAGTACCGGTCTTAACCATCCGCAATACTGTATTGTTTCCGGGAGTGATTTTCCCAATTACCCTGGGACGTGATAAATCCATAAAACTGGTTCGGGAGGCAGCCAAAAAAGATAAAATAATAGCTGTTGTTGCACAGAAAAATCCCGATATTGAAGATCCTTCGCAGGAAGATTTGTATTCAATAGGAACCCTGGCTCACATTATCCGCACCATGCGCATGCCCGATGGCACTACTACGCTTATTATTCAAGGTCGCAAACGCATCAATATTGACGAATATACACAAAAAGAACCATATTTCAAAGCAAAAATCAGCAATCTGCTGGATGAGCCTGTTATAGAGGACGGTGAATTTGATGCTATAATACAAAGTATCCGCGATATCTCAGAAAAGATAATCAACCTGGCCCCCAATATCCCTACCGAGGCCAATATTGCCATACGCAACATTGACAGCAATAATTTTCTGGTTCATTTTGTTGCCAGTAATCTCAACATCGGCGTAGCTGAAAAGCAACTTATACTTGCCAATATTGATCCCAGAGACAGGGCAGTCAAGGTGCTTGAATTGCTTACCAAGGAGCTTCAGATCCTTGAACTTAAAGACGAAATACAGAATAAAGTTCGAACCGATATTGATAAACAGCAAAGAGAGTATTTTCTGCACCAGCAGATTCGTGCTATTCAGGAAGAACTAGGTGGTGAAACTCCCGATAAGGAAATTCAGAATCTGAGAGAGAAAGGGAACGCAAAAAACTGGTCAAAAGCAGTTCATCAGCATTTTAACAAGGAGCTCGACAGGCTCATGCGTGTTAATCCGGCATCTCCTGATTACAGCGTTGGGTTGAATTATGTTCAGCTCATGATAGAATTACCATGGGATACCTACACAACCGATAATTTCGATCTGAAATTTGCCGAAAAGGTACTTGACGAAGATCATTTTGGTCTTGAAAAGGTAAAAAAACGGATTTTAGAATACCTGGCAGTACTCAAATTAAAAGGGGATATGAAAAGCCCGATTATTTGTCTGTAT
>RGEC01000072.1 GCA_009918425.1 Bacteroidota bacterium | reverse complement strand
ATAAAATAACCGGTACAGATCTGAAAAACGCCGGATTGAATCTGGCAGGAAAAGATCCTCAAAATCTCTCTGTATTCTCGCATCAGGGGGCTATGCTTCCCGAACAGAGCCGCCGGGCATATCATGGAACCAGAGAGATACCTGTTTTTGTTGAAGATGGGAATGATGGTGTTTTTGGAATTGATGATTACGTTATTTTCTATGCTTCTGCACCCCACACATGGAATTTTTCTTCAGGACAATGGAGACACCAGAGCCATTTTTACGATGATTACACTTACCTGTACGTTGGCTTTGGAAATAATACCGGCAAGCGCATAGGAAACAATCAGTTTCAAGGCTCTGCGGATGTGATCGTAGATAAGACCGAGTGGATGATTTTTTATGAGAAAGATCTCGAAAATCCCATCCATATGGGCCGAACCTGGCTGGGTGAAAAGATGGGAAATGAAACCCTCAACAGAAACCTTGAGATAGCATTGCCTGCATCTGCAGAGGATTCTGTGAATGTCAGAATTTCTGTAGCGGGAGGGATGCAGGATGGTGCAGGCTCGGTTACCTATAATATTAACAACCTTGCTGGTACCATATCCTATACACCCATAAATACGGAATATGTGGCCTTCGATCTACAGGAAAGGTATTTTCAGATGTCCGTACCGGGTAAAAAACTGCAGGCGCAGTTCTCGCTGAACAGGCCTAACGCTAAAAGCAGTGCATGGATTAATTTCATGGAGGTTACAGGCAAAATGCCGATTAACACGGCTCAAGGGCCTGTTATTATCAGGAATCGTGACTTCAAAGACAATACTGCTGCAGAAATCAGAATTACAACGGATGTACTAAGCAAGCCACAAACCATTTGGAATGTTAGCGATCCGTTTATGCCCGTTGCTCTTGATATTGTTCAGGTTGGTAACTTTAAAAAATCTGTGACAGGTCCCGGTGTATCTAAAAAAATGTTTGTGGCATTCGAAGCTGCAAATATTCCCAAACCCGAAATTTTGGGATTAATAACCGGATCGGATTTACTTCAGAATAGCCCGGCGGAAATGCTTATAATTTCACACAGAGATTTTTTGGCAGCAGCAAACCGACTGGCTGAAATTCGCCGTAAAAATCAAGGCTACACGGTTCAGGTGGCAGATATAGAAGATATCTACAAACAGTTTAGTACTTCGCAACAGGATATGGTGGCCATTCGCGATTTCGTACGACTGGTTTATCTGAAATCTGTGAATACAGGTAAGCCTTTAAAATACGTACTTCTTATGGGTGCAGCCAGCTACGATATGAAGGACAGGGTAAAAGGTAATACCAATTTTATTCCCACATATCAATATGATGCCCATAATAAAGGTGTCACTTTTTGTCTCGATGATTTTTACGGCTACCTGGATTCACTTGCAGGTGATCCGGCCAAAGGGAAAAACCAAATGTGGGTTTCGGTGGGCCGCATACCCTGTAGAACATCCACAGAAGCTGAGGGTATGGTAAGTAAGCTGGAACGTTACGATTCACCGGGAAGTCTGGGTGACTGGCGCACCAATATTACCTATGTTACCGACGATGTAGATATTTCATGGGAGACAGTTTTTACAAGTGAAAGCGAGCGGTATGCGCAATACATAGACACGGTTCATCCTTACCTGTCAGTTAACAAATTATTCTCCGATGCCTTTAAGCAGGTTTCAACCGGTAATACAGAGAAATATCCCGATGTAAATCAGGCAATAGACCGCACCATGAAGGATGGTTGCCTTTTTATGAATTATCAGGGACAGGCATTGCTTAATCCCAATGGCGGACCCATTGCTCTCATGTCTACCACACGCCTGGTATTTGTTTCGGGGAATATGGCCATTAACAATGATTTCTGGACCAATTACGGCTTCCCGAAGCCAAACGAGCCAATACCTACTTTGGGCGATGTTTTCAGAAGGCTGAAAAACAGACAGGATATCACCTCAGAAGACAATAAGTTTGCCTTGCTGGGTGATCCTTCTATGCCCCTGTCATTTCCGAAACACTCGGTGGTGCTGGATTCAATCAATCACAAATCCGCTACCGGCTTTGATGACACCTTAAAAGCTTTTGGCGTGGTAGAAATAAAGGGTCATATTGAAGAGAGGCTAAAAGGAAAGTTTTCAAGTTTTAACGGAAATTTGTGGGTGAAGGTGCTTGATAAGCCCACACTCAGAAAAACGTTGGTCAATGATCAGCTTGGGGCTCCCATTTCCTATGAGGATCAGAGCAGTTACATATTCAAAGGTACTGTATCTGTTCAGAACGGCGAGTTTAAAATTGTGTTTGCCACACCCAAAGACATTGCCTATCAAGTAGATTTTGGTAAAATATTGTTATATGCGCACAATGGCGAAACCGATGCTGCCGGAGGTTTTAAAGTTAAAATTGGTGGCAGTGAGCCGGATGTAAAACCGGGTACGGATGGGCCTGCTGTTCGGGTATTTATGAATGATACCACTTTTGTTTCCGGCGGTGAGGTCCAGTCGGAAACAGAATTGCTGGTTAAAGTTTTTGATGCAGATGGATTGAATGCCACCGGTGCCGGTATTGGCAGGGATATGCTTGCAATTTTGGATAAAGGTACACCCAATGAGAGATCTTATTTGCTGAATGAATATTTTAGTTACGATCTGAATTCATACCGCTCGGGAAGTATTCGTATGCCTATGACAAATTTGTCTCCCGGAAAACATACTATACTCGTAAAAGTTTGGGATATATTTAATAATTCCGGTCAGGGAGTTATTGATTTTACAGTTGGAGTCGGAAGTCTGGAAGTGTCTGATCATGCGGCATTCCCAAATCCATTTTCAAATAGTGTGGCCCTTCGGTTTACGCACAATATGCCCGGTCGGGATTTAACCGCTGATGTTGCTGTTGTAGACATGACAGGTAAAATTCTGCACAAATATCAGAAAGACATACCTGCAGCTGCTGCCACAGAGGTTAGGTTGACCTGGAACGGATATAGTGCTCCCGAGCCGGAACTCCGCACGGCAGAATTGCCCGCAGGTGTTTATCAATATCGGGTAAACCTTAAATCGGGTGATGCCTCAACATCATTTTCAGGTAAAATGATAAAAATAATGCCCTAGTACTACAATAAAAAACCCGAAAATACGTTTTAGCGAGATTCCTGACATGATTTCAAAATCAAAACAAACAATTCAGAAACAAACCCCTATTTTTGCCAAACTTCCTTTTATGAAGAAAGTATCTCTTTTTATTCTAATAGGTGCCTCAGCAATGGCTTCTATGGCGCAGATCAGCAAGAGTGATCTGGCCGGACAGCTGAATACTGTCACCACTATGGTTCCTTTTTTAACCATTACTCCCGACAGTCGGTCTGCAGGCCTGGGTGACGCAGGAGTCGCCTTATTCAGTCCGGATGCAAACAGTGTATCGTGGAACATGAGTAACCTGGTGAATGCAGATAAGAAATCAGGGTTCTCATTGTCCTATGCTCCCTGGTTGCGCCAGCTGGTTTCGGATGTAGGTTTCAGCTACCTTTCCGGTTATTCCAAGTCCAAGAACGGAAATTCTGTTATTGGTGGAGCCATTCGTTATTTTTCCCTTGGGAATATCAATTTTACAGATTTCGAAGGCAATCCCATTGGCAATTTTAATCCGAATGAATTCAGTATTGAGGGTGGCTACGGAACACGTTTCAGCAAGAAATTCAGTATGGGTGTAAACCTCAGATTTATCTATTCAAACATTGCAGGAAACCGCGTTATCAATGGTGCCAACACGAAAGCAGGTGTTTCGGGAGCCGGTGATGTAAACTTGCTTTACCGTACCAAAATCAAGATGCAGGGCGGAAAAAACTCAGATTTTAATTTTGGTGTAAACATCCAGAACATTGGTGCAAAAATGACTTACACCACCCGTGAGCAAAGAGATTTTATACCCACCAATCTCAAACTGGGTGCAGGATGGAAATATGAATTAGACCAGTACAATAAAGTGGGGGTATATGCCGATGTAAATAAATTGCTGGTTCCAACACGCCCATTCTATCTGGTGGGTTATGATGGCAGCGATTCTACCATCAATGGTGTGAGACAATTTATAGGAAACGATCCCAATGTGAGTGTTATTCAGGGCATGATTCAGAGTTTTTATGATGCACCTGGAGGTATGACTGAAGAGCTAAACGAGTGGACCGGATCTTTCGGAACTGAATACTGGTACGACAATAAATTTGCTGCCAGGGTAGGAGCATTCTATGAAAATAAAAACAAAGGTGGCAGGCAATATGCTACTTTCGGTCTGGGTTTGAAATACCAAAAGGTTTCCATAGACCTTGCCATGCTGGTTCCCTTTGCCCGCAGACATCCGCTGCAAAACCAGCTGCGTTTCTCGTTGCTGTTTGATATGGGTGCTTTTTCGGATAAGGAATAATTTTCATTCTGAATAATATGAACCCCGCAGAAATGTGGGGTTTTTTATTTGTACAAATTACCCTACTAAGCAAATAAATTTCTATTTTAGCCGAATAAAATACACCCTATGAATACAAATACTTCGCAAGGTCATCCCAAAGGATTGTACCTATTGTTCTTTACCGAAATGTGGGAACGCTTCAGTTACTATGGTATGCGTGCCATTTTTATGCTTTTTATGATAAAAGCTTTGTTGATTTCTGAAAAAGAATCTTCTAATATATATGGAAGTTATACCGGACTTGTTTATCTCACCCCCCTGCTGGGTGGTTATCTCAGTGATAGATTTTTAGGCAACAGGCGCAGCATTGAAATCGGAGGTATAATGATGGCACTCGGGCAGTTTATTCTGTTTTTCAGTGCAAGCACAACCGGAACAATCGCATTAACGCTAATGTGGGCTGGTCTTACATTGCTGATTATCGGGAATGGCTTTTTCAAGCCCAATATTTCAACTATGGTAGGCAATTTATACCCCGAAGGTGATAGACGGGTAGATTCTGCTTTTACTATTTTCTATATGGGTATCAATCTTGGGGCATTTTTCTCGCCACTAGTTTGTGGTTCACTTGCAGAAAAGATCGATTTTAAGTGGGGTTTCCTCGCTGCAGGTATTGGCATGGTGATTAGCTTGGTGAGTTTTTGGTTGTATAAAGGCAAATTGCTTGTTGGGCATGATGGTAAAGAACTGGGTATGCCTGTTAAAAAGCTAGACCTAACAAGTATTTTAACGATTATTGGTTCAACCGGTATTATATTTTTAATGCTTAATCTCAAATCCATTTTTAAGACAGATGCTGATGTAATTGGTTTTTTCATCTTTGGAGCTTTGATTATCATGCCTCTTATAATAATGACTGATAAATCACTTACCAGTGTGGAGCGCAGTCGTATAGGGGTAATATTCATTCTGTGTTTTTTTGTGATTTTCTTCTGGATGTCTTTTGAACAGGCCGGAGCATCCCTCACACTGTTTGCTGATAAACAAACAGACAGAATGGTGGGTACATGGGAAATGCCCGCTTCCTGGTTTCAGAGCATTAATCCATTAGGGATTATTATTCTGGCACCATTGTTCAGTATTTTGTGGGGAACCATGCACAAGAGAAATATGGAACCTTCATCACCTATGAAAATGGCCTGGGGGTTAACTTTACTTACATTAGGATATGTAGTGATTGCAATTGCGGTGAATGGGGTTGATAGTTCTGTAAAAGTAAGTATGTGGTGGCTTATTGCATTATACATACTGCATACTATGGGTGAACTTTGTTTATCGCCTATAGGTCTGTCTGTAGTAAGCAAATTGTCTCCTGCCAGATTCTCTTCACTTCTTATGGGAACATGGTTTTTAGCCAATGCCTGTGCCAATAAACTTGCGGGAACCCTGAGCTCTCTCATTCCTCCCGGCGCCGGTGAAAAGGAAGCCTCAGCAAGTGCTGAAATACCCAGTATTGCAGGTTATCAAATCAATAATCTATATGATTTCTTTATGGTTTTCATTGTACTGAGTGGTGTTGCTGCCGTAATTCTGTTTTTGATGAGCAACTTCCTAAAGAAGCGTATGCAAGGAATTAACTAAAGGATGTAATTTTAAGGAAAAAGCCGGAGCAATCCGGCTTTTTTTGTGACGTAAGACTTATTATTGCGTTAATTCTTATGTTTAAAAAACATCCTGCTGCCTTGCCTTTTCTTTTTTTCTCTGAAATGTGGGAGAGATTTGGCTACTACCTGATGATAGGTATTTTCACCCTGTATCTTAAAGATGTCAAAGACGGGTTTCAGATGAATGAAAAAGATGCCAGTAATCTTTATGGTACTTTTATAGCGCTGGTGTTTTTTACACCTTTTTTGGGAGGATTAATTGCTGACAGATTATTGGGTTACCGAAAGTCCATTATACTAGGTGGGATATTAATGGGTATTGGTTATTGTCTGATGGGGATTCACTCCATTACCGCGCTATACTTTTCTATGTCGCTCGTTATTATTGGCAATGGTTTCTTTAAACCTAATATTTCAACCCTGCTGGGCAATGTGTATTCGACACCTGAAAATCAACACCAGAAAGATGAAGGCTACAATATTTTTTACATGGGAATTAACATTGGTGCCTTTATCTGCAACTTTTTTGGTGCCGCACTGTATACAACCATAGGATGGAGTGCTGCGTTTATGGCTGCCGGCATAGGCATGTTTATTGGTGTGCTGGTGTTTGTAGCCGGAACCCGTCACTACAAGCAATTTGATGTTCGTGTGCAGCCAAGACCCGGTGATATGAGTATCGGTAAAATTATGACTATTGTTTTACTGCCATCTGTTTTGTGCGGTATTGCAGGCTGGTTTATTCCTGGTAAAGTATTTGACAGTGATAGTACAGACGCTTTCATTTTTGCCTGTATTCCCGTGGTGGTTTATTACGCTTCGTTGTACTTCAAATCGCATGAAGATGAGAAAAAACCCATGGGTGTGATGCTGGTGATATTTGCTGTAGTAGTGTTATTTTGGGCAGTATTCAAACAAAACGGGACAGCCCTTAATACATGGGCTGATAATTATACCGACAGAAGTGTATCCGGTGCGACCCAAAATGTTTTTAATGAGCTTAAACTGACAAAAAAACTAACCTTTACCCAGGATTCTGTTCCGAAAATCGATTCGCTGTTTCGAAAATCCAAAGATGCCAACGGAAAAATTGTGATGGCATACGATTATCCCAATTATTTCAGAAACGAAAAAACAAAGCCTGCTGAAAATTCCGAGGTGTACATCTGGAGTACCAATATCAGCCAGTCTTTCAATCCGTTTTGGGTTATTCTGCTTACCCCGGTAGTGGTTTCATTCTTTCTGTTTTTACGAAGAAAAGGGAAGGAGCCTGCCATTCCTACCAAAATTGCACTGGGATTGTTGGTATCTGCACTTTCTGTTTTGGTAATGGTGGCTGCGGTAAAAAGCGGAAACAATGGTTCGGAAAAGGTGAGCTTCTGGTGGCTGATGGGCACCTATGGTGTTATTACCATAGGGGAACTTTTCTTGAGTCCAATGGGTTTGTCGCTGGTATCTAAGCTCAGCCCGCAGCGGTTCACTTCTTTGATGATGGGAGGCTGGTTTCTGGCTACTTCCATTGGCAACAAACTTAGCGGTGTGCTGGCCAGCCAGTGGGATTCTTATACAGATAAAGCATCTTATTTCTGGCTAAACTTCTTCCTGCTGCTGGCAGCTGCTCTGCTGTTATTTGCCATGCTGAAAAAACTAAACAGTGCTATTAAAAACTAATATGAACAATAACGAAAGTCAGCTCGATTCCATACGGAATTTCTCAGGTGCCTATCCCAAACAGATCTGGTCGCTGTTTTTCAGCGAAATGTGGGAAAGGTTTTGCTTTTATGGCATGCGCGGCATGCTTACCTTTTTTATGGTTTACCACATGGCCATGGAAGAGAAGGTTGCCAACCTGCAATATGGTGCCACGCAAGCCTGGGTGTATGCTTTCACATTTATTGGCGGCATGTTTGCCGATAAAATCCTAGGTTTCAAGAAATCTCTTTTCTGGGGTGGAATTCTGATGATTACCGGAAGCCTTATCCTGACGGCAGATCCCCATACATTCTTTTTTCTAGGTATCGCTTTTCTGGTGGTGGGAACAGGCTTTTTCAAACCCAACATTTCTTCTATGGTTGGTCAATTGTATGGCGCAGATGACCAACGCCGTGATGCAGGTTTTTCGCTGTTTTATTCCGGAATAAACATCGGTGCATTTCTGGGTGGAATTCTCATGATTGGTGTGGGTAAGGGAGAAATCCTCAGCAACATTATACCTGAGCATCTGAGATGGAATGTAGCATTTGGGTTGGTCGCAGTCGCAATGTTTATCAGTTTAATTATTTTTTATTCTACGCGTCATTCATTGGGGCCGATTGGCAACAGTCCTATTGATTACGATAATGAAACCGGTAAAAAATGGTATGTGTATGCGGTTTATATCGGCGCGCTGGCCTGTGTTCCGGTCATCATGAAGATGGTTTCAAATACGCGCTACACAGACTGGTTTATGTACATCATCGGGCCCTTCAGTTTGCTGTATCTGTTTTTTGAGATGAGTAAACTAGACCGGCAAAGCAATTTAAAATTATTAGCTGCACTGGTCTTTATTGTTTTTTCATCTTTGTTTTGGGCCATTTTTGAGCAGGCCGGAGGCTCATTGAGCTTGTATTCGGCAGAGCATCTGAACAGGGGAACACTGAATATTGATCCCAATATTGTCAACAACTCGGCCAATTCATTATTTGTCATTGCTTTTGCTCCGCTGGTTGGATTGCTATGGCTGTGGCTGCATAAAAGAAAGGCCGAGCCAAACAGTGTAGTGAAATTTGGAATTGGTTTTATTCTATTGGGTTTGGCATTCTACGTTTTCGGAGCCAATAAAATGTTTGCCGGCAGCAACGGTATTACCAGCGGCGACATCTTCATTTTTGCCTATTTTGTGGTAACACTCGGAGAGATTGCGCTTTCTCCCATTGGACTTTCTCTTATGACCAAACTGGCCACGCCCAAATTGCAGGGTTTTATGATGGGCATGTGGTTTCTGGCCAGTGCCTATGGCCAATATATCGCAGGATTGTTTGGTGCGGGTATTTCGCCTGCTGAAAATGCAACACCGTTGCAGAAGCTGGAAATTTACTCGGCGGGTTACCAGCAGTTTGCCTTGTACGCCCTAATAGCCGGTGTGTTGGTTATTGCCATTTCGCCGTGGGTAAAGAAACTCATGGGTGATGTAAAGTAACAAGTATAGACTATTGCCTAACAGAATAGAAGTTCATAGAATTTAGTTTAGCGCAACCCCCTGATTATCGTATTTTTGCGTTTCCTCTATGGAAATGTATGATAAAGTTGCTTCCGGCGAAAAAAGCATCTGTGTAATCGGGCTTGGTTATGTCGGTTTGCCCATTGCACTTGAATTTGCAAGACGTTTTAATGTGGTGGGTTTTGATATCAATCATGACCGAATCCAATTGATGCAGCAGGGTATTGATCACAGTAAAGAAATTGATGCATCGGAATTTGAAGGCAGGAAAATAGTTTTTACTTCCAATCCCAACGACATCAAAGCGTGCGGTGTTTATATCGTTGCAGTACCAACACCCATTAACGAATCCAATGAGCCCGAACTTAAGCCACTCATTGGTGCCAGCACCGCTGTAGGCAAAGCTATTTCAAAAGGAGATTATGTTATTTACGAAAGCACAACTTATCCCGGTTGTACCGAGGAAGATTGCGTGCCTATTATTGAAGAATTGTCCGGCCTAAAAATGGGTGATGATTTCAAGGTTGGATATTCTCCTGAAAGAATCAATCCCGGCGATAAAGAACGTCCGCTTACCAAAATACTTAAAATTGTGAGCGGCAGCGATGAAGAAGCATTGCGAAATGTTTCAAAACTATATGCAGGCATTATTG